>JAUIEG010000066.1 GCA_030428745.1 Alphaproteobacteria bacterium | reverse complement strand
CGTGACTGCTTCAAGGAGCCTCGGCGCCGCAACAAAAACGTGAAACCTCAATGAGAAAATGGCTCCCCTTCGTGAACACATATCGAACTTTATGTCAGGCTCCGAAGGCAGATTTTCGAGCGCTTTTACAGGAAATTGGCCATTAGATAGACCGAAATACCCTTATATATCAGTCCATTGCGGAGTATGCTTTATTTCGGATCCTTAGCAGAACTCATCTAGACGGAATTTTCCCAGGGTTCGAACGGACAGACTGCTTGAGCGGCTCTGTGAGAAGCCATTCTTTTTTACCGGGTCGGCCCATTTCCGTTTAATTTCCTGTCACGCCGGAGGTCGCGGGTTCGAGTCCCGTCACTCGCGCCATTTTCTTCAAGGAAATGAACGCCTTATCAGTTTTTCGATTTTTCAGATCTCACGAATTATGGTTCGGGGTACCACCGGGGTACCAAACTTTGCGGCCATAAACTGGGGACAATTTTTCTGGTTTGTTCGCGTCGGAAGCTCATGAGGATGCGTTCACTTCGGCTATCCGCGGCAATGAATGATAACTGGTTTTGGAACGGAACGCGGGTCATCGCTTTGGATGCGCGCGAAGGATGGATATTGACCCCGTCACCGTGTCGAGTTTTTCTATCTCTTCGACCGGGAAAAAGCCGGCGTCACCCAATAGCTTTGGAATAGCGCCGTCAGCGTTTGCTTGGGTGTTTTGCACCCCATCGAGCGCCTGCACGGTTTTCCGAAAGAGAAACCGCATAAGACCAGTTTGCAAGCCGTAGTCTGCAATGAGTAAGGCGCCGTCCGGCGATAACGCTTTATTCGCTTCCGATATGATTCGCCGCTTTTCCGTGAGCGGTACCTGATGCAAGACGAGGCTGCTCACAATGATGGTTGGCGGGTCGGCGAAATAATCCTCCTCGGCTGAAAAATACCCGCAGCGAAACAGGATGTCTCCCTTCAGTTTAGCGGTTTTGTTGATAGCGCGTTTGACGGCTTCTTCGTCTGGATCAATTCCAACATAGCGAGCCCCCGGACATGTTTGATGAATTGCGAGCGCGAGACTGCCGGTGCCTGAGCCGATATCGAGGATGCGGTCGTCCGGCTGCGGTGATATGGCTGCAACGAGCGCTTTTCTCCAAGCTTTCTCCCGGGTTAACGATGCAATCGCAAAATCGTAAAGAGGTGTCAGAGCACGATGGCCCAGCGGCGGCGTATGCTGGGCGTTGCCGCCGCCGGGTGTTACGGCGCCGCTCACAGTTTAGCGCCTCGAAGCCGGAGCGCGTTGCCGATGACGGAGACAGATGAAAAGCTCATCGCCGCCGCCGCAATCATCGGACTCAGGAGCAACCCGAAAACCGGATAGAGGACGCCGGCAGCCACTGGCACGCCGAGGGCGTTGTAGATGAAGGCGAAAAAGAGATTCTGCCGAATGTTGCGCATAGTCGCTTGGCTGAGGCGACGCGCGCGGGCAACGCCGCGCAGATCGCCTTTAACGAGCGTAACGCCGGCGCTTTCCATGGCGACGTCCGTGCCTGTACCCATTGCAATGCCAACATCGGCCTGGGCGAGCGCGGGGGCGTCGTTGATGCCGTCGCCTGCCATGGCGACTTTTGCGCCGGTTTCCTGCAATTCGCGCACGATTCGGTTTTTGTCTTCCGGCGAAACGTCGGCGTGAATCTCATCGATACCGATTTTGGCGCCGACAGCTTCCGCAGTCGCGCGGTTGTCGCCGGTGAGCATCACGACTTTGACGCCGGCGTCATGCAGCGCCTTGATGGCGTCCGGCGTTGTCACCTTAATCGGATCGGCAACGCCGATGAGGCCGGCCGGTTTTCCATCGACGGCGACGAACATGACTGTCTGGCCTTCGCGCCGATGATCCTCAGCGTTCGCCGCCATACTTTCGTCGTAGGCGCCGACGCGTTTCATCATCTTCGCGTTGCCAAGCGCGACCTTGCGGCCGTCGACCATCGCCTCAACGCCTTCTCCGGTGACCGAGGAGAATTCCGACGCCGAACTGATTTGGGCGCCGCGTTCTTCAGCCCCTTCGACGATGGCCGCCGCCAGCGGGTGTTCGCTGCCTCTTTCGACAGACGCCGCCAGGGACAGGAGTTCGCCTTCTGTAAATGGAGATTGCGGCTCGACGAGGACAAGTTTCGGGCGGCCCTCTGTCAGGGTGCCAGTCTTGTCGACGACAATCGTATCGACCTTTTCCAGGGTTTCGAGGGCTTCGGCGTTCTTGATGAGGATGCCGTTCTGCGCGCCCTTGCCAGTCCCGACCATGATCGACATTGGCGTGGCCAGACCGAGCGCGCAAGGGCAGGCGATGATCAGCACCGCGACTGCGTTGACGGTCGCGAACGCCATGGCCGGCTCGGGGCCAAAAAGACTCCAGACAATAAACGTGATGATCGAAATGACGACGACCGCAGGCACGAACCAGCCCGAAACCGTATCCGCAAGGCGCTGAATGGGCGCACGGCTGCGCTGCGCTTCCGACACCATTTTAACGATCTGCGAGAGCATTGTGTCTTCGCCGACGTGGGTCGCCTTCATAATAAAGCCGCCGGTTCCGTTGACCGTGCCGCCCGTGACCTTGTCGCCGGCATTCTTTTCGACCGGGATCGGTTCGCCTGTGACCATCGATTCATCGACCGAACTTCTGCCCTCGATGATTTCTCCGTCGACCGGAACCTTCTCGCCCGGCCGAACGCGTAGACGATCTCCTTCGCGCAAATGGTCGATAGAAACTTCTTCTTCGGAGCCGTCGTCGTTGATGCGATGGGCCGTTGGCGGTGCCAATTCCAGGAGCGCGCGAATGGCGCCGGAGGTTTGGCTGCGGGCGCGCAATTCAAGCACCTGACCAAGCAGCACAAGGGTAGTGATGACGGCCGCCGCTTCAAAATAAACGGCGACATTGCCATGCATGCCGCGGAAGGCGTCCGGGAAAACACCAGGCGCGACTGTTGCGACCACGCTGAAAACATAAGCGACGCCGACGCCAAGGGCGATCAGCGTAAACATATTCAGATTCATGGTGCGAACGGACTGAACGCCGCGGACAAAAAATGGCCAGCCGCCCCAAAGGACAACGGGCGTCGCCATGGCGAACTGGATCCATTGCGGCCAGGCGCCGGGAAGCAGGCCTTCAAACGGTTGGCCGGGAATGAGATCGCCCATAGCGTAGATGAAAAGGGGGATGCTCAAGACGGTGCCGACCCAGAATCGCCGCGTCATGGAATCGAGTTCCGACATGTCTTCTTCGGCGCTCAAGGAAACGGTCTCTGGCTCCAGCGCCATGCCGCAGATTGGACAACCGGTGTTGCTGGTTTCGCGCACTTGGCTGTGCATGGGGCAGGTCCAGACCGTTCCGGTGTAACCGGCAGGGACATTGTCATATTTTCCGGGCGCGGCGTCCGCGGCGCCCGGAGTGGCGTGACAGTGAATATGTGTATCCATAATTATTCAGCGGCTCCGCGCTTGTTGAACAAGTTATAGAGGGGAACGAATACGATCGTCGTGTACCAGCCATAGACATAGGCCCAGACGAGTCCGATCAGAAAA
This sequence comes from Alphaproteobacteria bacterium, assembly GCA_030428745.1. GTDB lineage: Bacteria > Pseudomonadota > Alphaproteobacteria > Caulobacterales > Parvularculaceae > Hyphococcus. Next base: position 5,900 of record JAUIEG010000066.1, on the reverse strand, counting down.
GCTGGAAATGAAACCCAGTGAAAGCCCGGCATCATCATTTCCCACGCTTCATGCATATGCATGGCGGGAGGCGTCACTAGACCCCAGCCGATGCAAATGGCGAATGTGATTACAAAGAAGATGGACAGAGCATGTCCGACAGGAACGATACGCATGATTTGCCTCCGTTTCATCGCAGGCAGCGTCAGCATTGAGTTGGCGCTGTCGAATTCCAGCCGGTCGCACAAGGCGTCCCAGCTGCTGATGCGCTTATACATAATACCCCTATGGGGTATAGTCAAGCGTCGTGTTGATGATGCGACGCCCTGACGCCGTCTTCGCCCCTCAGTCCGCGAAGGTAGAAGAGCTCAAAAGCGAAAATGAACGCGATAGCAGCAATTCCGATTATGACGATCGGTAGATCGGCGGCCGATTTGATCGCCAGAAACGCCCCCAGCGCGACCGCATCCAGCGCAATCGCCGATAGAAGAATCCACGCCTTTGCATCGACGTCATGACGAAGATGTCGGTAGACGCCCCAGTGAATAGCGATGTCCATGACAAGATAAAATATCGCACCGAGCGAGGCGATCCGGCTCAGATCAAAGAAGACAGCAAGAAACGCTGCGAGCACGACGGTGTAGACCAGCGTGTGTTTCTGAATGCGTCCCGGCATGCCGAAATGGCTGTGCGGGATAAGATTCATTTCCGTCAGCATGGCGAGCATGCGCGACACGGCGAACACGCTGGCTAGCAACCCTGACGATGTTGCGATAATCGCAATCGCCACGGTGAAAATGACGCCATATTGCCCGAGCGCCGGGCGCGCCGCCTCGGCGAGCGAATAATCTTTTGCGGCGACCAATTCATCGATGGTCAACGACGAGCCCACGGCGAAAGCAACCGCCATGTAAACAGCGAGACAAATTCCCAGCGAGATCATGATTGCGCGCCCGACATTGCGGTTCGGGTTTTTTACCTCATCGCCGCTGTTTGTTATCGTCGTGAAGCCCTTGTAGGCGAGGATCGCCAACGCGACGCCGGCCAGGAACCCGGTGAAAGAAGAGTCAGAATTCTGGGAAGCGCTCGCCGCCTCGAACGAAAATCCCGACGCCCAAAGCGCGGCGCCGGCGAAGGCCAATATGCCGCCGACTTTGAGGACGGCCGTGATTTTCGAAACCGCTCCAATGTATTTATTGCCGGCCAGATTGATCAGAAATGCAAAGACAATGAGCCCGACAGCGAGGACCGGAACCAGCGTTGTGCTATTTTCAACGTCGAAAAGCTGCAGCGTGTAGGTTCCGAAGGTGCGGGCAACCAGGCTTTCGTTGATGACCATTGAAAACGCCATCAACAGGGCGCACGCCCCGCTAACAGCCGACTGCCCATAGGCCTTGTGCAAAATCATCGCGATGCCGCCGGCCGACGGATATTTGTTCGACATCTTGATGTAAGTGTAGGCGCTAAACGCGCTGATGATGGAGGCGAGCAGGAACGCCGCAGGGAACCAAGGACCGGCATACTCCGCCACCTGACCGGTGAGGGCGAATATGCCGGCGCCGATCATGACGCCGGTTCCCATGGCGACCGTGCCGAAAAGCGTCAGGCTGCCTTTCTTGTATTCGCTTTTACGGTGCTCATCGGACATCAGTGTTCATGTTCACCCGTGATCGGCGCAGACGACCAATGGATGTGAACAATGCGCCATTGGCCGCCCTCGCGGCGCAAGACCATCGTTTCCATCATTCTCGAATGCACGTTTTCGCCCTTGTATGTTCCATGAACCTGCGACTCGGAAATGACTGTTGCGAGATCGGCGTTTTCGATCACATCACGCTTCTTCAGTGAAAACTCGACCGCCGCCGTAAACGCCATGTCGGCCGGCATGTGGTGACCGGCATATTCTTCGACTGAGCGCTCGGCGCCGCCGCCCTCGGCGATGATGACATCAGGCGCCAATAGTGCGCGCAGGGCGGCTTCATCTTTTGCTTTTAATGCGGCGCCATAGGCGTTGACGACGGCTTCCGGAGAACCAGCCTCGACGGCGCGCGCTGGCGTCGACAGTCCTGCATCGTCATCATGGTGACCATCGCTATCGTCGTGCTCCGCATTCTCGGCGGCGTTTTCCGGGTCCTTGTCATGATGGCCGTCTATATTGTCGTGTTCTTCGGACTCAGAAGTTGTTGCTGTGCCGCCATGCTCCTGGCCTGGCGCATGCTCGTGGTCATGGCCTTCGCCGGTGACGGTGGGCATGCTTTTCACACCGAGACCGTAGCCATAGACGATCTTTCCACCCCACCATGCCGTGACCGACAAGGAGAGAGCTGCGACGGCGAGGAGCGCAACGAATATCGGTGAGGCCGCTTTCGTGCGCGCCCGCCAGCGCCAGAGCGCCAATAACAAGATCGCGGCGCCCGAAGGGACTGCCCAATTGCGATGAACTGTCATTGCCGCATGCGACGGTCCGTCGTGTGCAACCGAGTAGTAAGCCTGAAATCCCGCCGCAATCGTCGCGACGATTGAAAGGGCGCCAAATGCGAGCATCCAGTCCGCAGCCGGACGGAGCGATTCACGCCATTTCCCCGACGGCGCCAATGACGCCAGCGTGTACGAGACAAAAGCTGTTATCGACAGCGCATAAGCAAAATGAACAAGGATCGGATGAATATTCGGTTCAATCATATTTTCCATTGGTGTTCCTCCCTAGAACCAAAGCCGCAATCCGGCGACGAATGAAACGCCGCCGGGGTCTTCGCCGTCAGCGCGCGCAAAGTCAGCTGTTTCCCCGACCGAGCGCGTCCACGAGACGCCTACATAGGGCGCAAACTGCCGCCTGATTTCGTAGCGGAGGCGCGCCCCGACTTCGGCTGTGGATAAGCCGCTGCCAACGCCGACCTCCTCAACGGACTGAATGGCGAAATTCAACTCCGTACGCGGTTGAAGAATGAGTCGCTGCGTCAGCAACAGTTCATATTCAAGTTCGACCCGGGCTGAGACATCACCGTCGCCGCTGACAAAGGCGGCGGCGTCGATTTCGAACCAGTAGGGCGCAAGGCCTTGCACGCCGAGAACGCCGAAGGTTCGATCGGCGCCGGCTGTAAAGTCATGGCGCGCGCCTGCCTGTAGATCGAAGTAGCGGGCGATCGGCCGTGTCCACAACGCCTGAATCTCAGCCTCTTCGAAACGATCAGCCGTCAGGTCATATTCGAGCTCGGACTTGAGGGTCAGTTTATTCCGGTCTCCGCCCCACCAGCCCTGGCCGTCAAACAGCAGCAACGGATCGCCGTCATTGGTTTGGTATTCCAGCCGGTCGGCGAGCACGTAATACATGGTATTGCCGCCATGCTCTTTCTGGACGGCGCGTCGTGCTTCCGCCATTTCTGTCGGACCGTAATAGCTGTCGGCCTGCGACCAGGGTTGGGTCGGATCCTCCGCTTTCGCAGGCGCAATCGCCAACGCAAGAATGAAACAGGCGCCGCCGGCGGCCGAGAAATATGTTGCCTTCGCCATCAGTGCTCGCTCCCATGTGTCATTTTCGAGTGGTCGGGAGATGAAATCTCTCTCGGTTTCATGGTCTCGTCGGACATCTTCATGGAGCCGTGATCCATGCCTTCGTGGCCCATCGCCTTGTGGTCCATTTTCATCTCGTCAGGCGCGATTGGCGCGGCGCCGTCGCGTGGTAACAGTGACACGACCTGCATCATCCCGGCATGCATGTGAAATAACAGATGGCAATGGAACGCCCAGTCCCCGACATGTTCCGCCGAGACATCGAATGACAATTTGTCGCCCGGCTTGACGTTCACTGTATGCTTGCGCGGCTTGTGATCGCCTTCATCGACAACAAGATCGAAAAACATGCCATGTAGATGGATCGGGTGCGTCATCATTGTATCGTTGACGAGTGTGACGCGAAGGCGTTCGCCTTCATGAAAGATGATTGGTTTTTCAACGGCGGAAAACTTCACGCCGTCGAACGACCACATGTACCGCTCCATATTGCCGGTGAGATGGATTTCCATTTCCCGTTCCGGCGCGCGCGTATCCGGATTCGGATCAAGGCTTCGAAGTTGCGAATAGCGTAACGCGCGATGCGGCACATCTTCGAGACCGAGGCCGGGTTCATCGAGACGATTGGTCGGCGCCATGGCGACATTGTCGACGCCGGCGTCGGTCTTGTGATTGTGTTCCTGCATCGCACCGCCGGACATGTCGTGCGACATGGAAGACATTCCTGACTTGTCTTCAGACATCCCGGGCATGCTCGCCATGTCCGGTTTGACCGCGCCGTCGTTTGTGTCCGCACTGGTTCCGTGCCCCATGGCCGCATGATCCATTGACCCTTGAACATTCGGTCCCGGCGCCTTCGAGCCGCTTGCCATGGCCCCGTGATCCATGCCGCCATGATTCATGCCGGCCATTGCGGCCATGCCCATGTCCTTGTGGGTCAGGGTCGGGCGGTCGCGTAGCAGCGGCGCCGTCGCGCGCATGTCCGGTTCGGGCGCGAAAGTGGCGACGACCTGACCGGAGCGGTCGATCGATTCCGCGACGATTGGAAAGGCCCGCGCGCGTTTTGGCTCGACAATCACGTCATAGGTCTCCGCAACGCCGATCTGGAACTCGTCGGTCTCGACCGGCCGCACATTGAGGCCGTCGGCGGCGACGACTGTCATTGGCAAGCCGGGAATCCGGAAATTGAAGATCGTCATCGCCGACGCGTTGATGATCCGCAGACGCACCCGTTCGCCAGGGTTGAATATGCCCGTCCAGTTGTCAGCGGTCGCATGGCCGTTGATCAGGTAGGTGTAAGCGGCCGCCGTAACGTCCGAGATGTCCGTTGGGGACATGCGCATCTGGCCCCACATCGCGCGATCTTCGAGGGTTGCGCCGAGCCCGTTCTTTCCAACGTCGCTGACAAAGTCGCCAATGGTCCGCTGCTGGAAGTTGTAGACCTCCATATCCTTTTTGACTCTGGCGAAGACCTTGTGCGGATGCTCGAAAGACCAGTCCGATAGCACCAGCACATATTCGCGGTCTGATGTGACGGGATCGGCGCTGGCGGGATCGATGATGATCGGTCCGTAATGGCCCGCTTGCTCCTGCAGTCCCGAATGGGAGTGATACCAGTATGTGCCGTATTGCGGGACGGCATATTCATAGGTGAAAGTTTCGCCCGGCTTGATGCCGGGGAAGGAGACGCCGGGAACGCCGTCCATATAGAACGGCACCAGAAGCCCATGCCAGTGGATCGATGTGTCCTCGTCCAGCATATTCTTGACGCGGAGCGTCAGCTTCTCGCCCTCGCGAAAACGCAGGAGCGGGCCCGGAACGGTCCCGTTGACCGTAATCGCGTGGCCGCGGCGCTTGCCAATTTCAACGGCGCTATGGCCGACGGTCAGGTCGAACGAATTGCCGGCAAGCTCAAAAATGCCGGTATTGCCGGCGCTGGCGCTTTTCGCCCAAGCGGGCAGCAAACCGGTTGCGGAGGCGATGACGCCGCCCGCGGCGCCTGCCTGCATAAATCGTCTTCGCGAATACATTCTAAGTCTCCAATCAGAATTACTCTTGCCGCGGCTGCGACGGCGCGGCGCGCCAGGGCGCGCCGCCATTATTGTTAGTGATGGCCTTTGTGGTCGGATTTCGCGGCGTCGCCGGACTTGCCCATGTCGCCATGGTCCATGCCCTTCATGCCGTCCATTTCGCCCATCGGGCAGGCGACGCCCTCCTCGGACGCCGACTTCATGGCGACATCGTGCATTTTCGCCATGCAGGCTTCATGCGTTCCTTCGTCGGCGTCGAGCGAACACATCATTGCAATAGAGTAGGACTTGTCTTTTTCGGCCTTCAGCATGAAGTGAACGCGCTCCCCGACCGCGAAGGCGGAGAGGTCGACCGGTTTCAAAACGGAGAACTGCATTTTC
>JAUIEG010000777.1 GCA_030428745.1 Alphaproteobacteria bacterium | reverse complement strand
CGCGTCGTGAAGGTAATTTCCGAACACTACATTGTGTTCAATAATGCCGCGAAGTCTCAAATCCGCGAGAATATCCATGGCCCATTTGATGTCTTCCATCTCCGGCAGATTGACCTGCGTATGGGCGGTCATCTCCGGCTCCGGCATCATCCAGACATTGGCTTTTGTCACGACACCGAAGTTCGACTGCACAAACATCTGATCCCAGCTCGGCCCGAAGCTGTAAGGATAATGCGCCCAGGACTTGTTGCCTTCCATGGCGCCCATCCCGGTGCGAACGATCTCGCCCGACGGCGTGACCACTTCAAGCCCGCAAAGCTTGGTCGTGTTGTCGCCATAGGGCGTGTAACCGATGCCGCGCTCAAGCGCGTTGCCGATCACCGATCCCCAGCCATTCGCCGGCACCGACATCCACAGCGGAATATTGTTATTCGTCAAATGCTCATGAAATTGATAAAAGCCCACGCCGGGCTCGAGCGTCGCATAGGCGAACCGTTCGTCAACGTCGAGAATCTGGTTCATGCGCGTCATGTCGAGAACGGCGCTTCCCGCAAGCACCGGCGACGCGGCGCCATAGCCAAGATTTTTCCCGCGCGCGACGGGCCAGAGCGGAAGCCCGTGCTCATTGGCGATGCGTATGATCGCCTGCACTTCCTCGACGCTGGTCGGCGCCAACGCAGCGGACGCCGCGTGATCGAGGCCATCGCCCAGCGCGTAAGGATCGATATAGGTGTTGCGGTCAAGCTCCGTGTCAAAGACCTTGCCGTCGCCAAGCTCGCGCTTTAACGCAGACATCGCGCTGTCAAAACCGGCCGCATTAAGACCTGGCGGGAGGATTCGTTCCGTCATGCCCTCTTCCACTCTGACGCGCGAAAACACGCTGCTTTCCGGCGCCTTGCCTTCATCCCTATTGCATCATCATAACGATCGTTATAATTGAAACAACCGGGGTTTTGCGGCTAAGCTGCACTTTCCGGACAGGTTTGCGCGGAACTTTCCAGCCAAAAGAGAAATCTGCGAGAGAGAGAAGGGAGACGCTGCGAATGCTAACACTGAAACGCAGAGATGTTCTCGCCGGCGGCGCAGCGACACTTTTGTCAGCACGCGCCGCAGCCAAAGCCAGCGCCGTTTCTGCCGCGCCCTTCCTTACTATTTACTCTCCAACTATTCCACAAGCGCGAACACTTGCACAAAAGGCGGCGCGCTCGTCAAAAGCCGCCATTCCGCTCACCGGCGATCTAGTGACGTTGTGGAAAACGGCGCTCAGCAAACATCGCGGAGCGCTGCACGGTTTTACAAGCTGGAGCGATTTTGTTCTCCTTCGAGGTCTTGCGGAGGAACAAGGTTTGCGGGTGCGCACGGAAACCCGGCTGGAGACCGGTAAAACGCTGTTCCGCTGGGTCATGGCCTAAGGGACAGATAAGCAGGAGCGCATGACCGACCTTCCGAACATTCCTTTTGGCGGCAGCTCGGCCCCGGATGCGCCCAAGCTCGAATTCGTTTTTGAAATCGAGATCAATTTCGCGCGCTATGACTCGATCCCCGACATGCCGAGCGGCGCCGGGCGCGGTTTTGTGTATATCGACAGCGGCGTCGTCAAAGGCCCAAAACTCAACGGCGTCGTCCTGCCCGGCAGCGGCGGCGACTGGGCGCTTTTTCGTCCCGACGACGTTCTCGCCAGCGATGCACGCTATATGCTGGAGGCTGAGGACGGCGCGAAAATCCTTATGCACAATCGGGGTTTTTTGTGGGGCCGCGAGC
>JAUIEG010000776.1 GCA_030428745.1 Alphaproteobacteria bacterium | reverse complement strand
TGATGCAGGCCCGGCGCGATCACCGGCTGGAACAGCACAAAGGACTCGTCCTTGAGTTCTTCAAGGGCAATCTTTTTGCGGCTCGACAACGGGTGGTCCGACGGCATCAGCACCACAAAACGCTGACGCCCGATGATTTCGCTTTTCAGTGAACGCCCAACGCCGATTTCCCGCGTGATGGCGACGTCGATCTGGCCGGCGCTCAAGGCTTCCCATTGCTGGCGTGAGTGCATGTCGCGCAAGGTCAGGCCCACATCCGGATACTGCCTGCGAAAGCGTTGTATCGAATTTGGAATGTCGGTGAGCATCACGCTTGACCCGATCGCCGTCACGATGGCGCCGATCTGACCGCGCTCCACCAGCCGCGCCTGTTCGGCGGCGGTTTCAAAGTCACTGAAGGCGCGCCGCGCTGCGTCGATAATGGTGCGGCCTGCGGGCGTCATGGCGACGCGCGGACGGCGCACAAACAAGGTGACGCCGAGCGTGCGTTCGATCTGGGCGAGGCGGGTCGAAAGCTGGGGCTGGCGCATGCCGAGCGTGTCGGCGGCGCGCCCGAAGTGAAGTTCGTTCGCCAGCACCGTCAAAAGTCTGAAATCCCGGATTCCGAGGTTCATATGAAAAACCGAATGACGTGATCCAAATATTCCGCTTTTCGAGAAGATATGGGCGCCTTATGATCCTGTCCATAGAGCGCGCGGCAGGGCCGGAAAACGGCTTATTTCCGCGCTTTGAGACGCTAAGACCCGAAAGAGGCGGGCGTCTCGGGAGGAAAAGAGGACACCCATGTCAGACAAGCCAGCCGGCTTTCCCAACCCAAGCTCCATCGACGTCGCCAAAGGCACGGAAGCGGCGCAAGCGGCCTATCCCTATTACATGCAATTTGCGCCAGAGGATGACGAACGGTTCTGGTTTTACAATTCCATGCACTTCCCGGAGCCCATGCATCATTTCGACATGGTGACGGCGGAAGCGGCCTATTGCGCCCTTGGCTCATCCAACACCCGGGTTCACTCCCTGCCGACGACCCTTGGCATTGATTACCGCGTGATCAACGGCCGGGTTTACATTGGCGGCAATGCGGTGACGGACCCCGCCGAAATTGAGCGGCGTACGGAAGAGTTTCAAAAACGCGCCTTTTATTATTACGAACACTGGGAGCGGCTTTACGACCAGTGGAAAGACAAGATGCGCAAGCTCATCGCCGATGCGCAGGAATTGCCGTCGCTGGACTTGCCTGAATTCGAACCGCTGGAAAATGTTCATGCGGGCAAGGGCGTCGCGTCGAACCATTACCTTCTCGAGACCTATCACAAGACGCTCGAAGGTTATTTCCGCATGTGGCACCACCATTTCGAGTTTTTGCTGCTCGGATATGGCGCCTATATGGTGTTCTTCGATTTCTGCAAGAAAGCGTTTCCGGAAATCACCGATCAGACCATTGCGCGCATGGTGGCGGGTTTTGAGGCGGAAATTTTCAAGCCCGATGATGAGGTGAAACGCCTTGCGCGCCGCGCCGTGGAGCTCGGCCTTGAAGGCAAGTTCGCCGGCGATGTTTCCGCTGACGATGTGCTGGCGTCACTGGAGCAGATGGGCGAGCCCGGCAAGGAATGGCTGAAAGAGCTCGAGACCTCGCGCAACCCCTGGTTCAACGTCAATGTGGGCGACGGGTTTTATCACTATCACCGCTCATGGAATGACGACCTCTCGCTGCCCTTCTCGGCGATTCCCGGATATGCGGCGAAGATCAAGGCGGGCGAAAAT
>JAUIEG010000065.1 GCA_030428745.1 Alphaproteobacteria bacterium | reverse complement strand
CCGAATGCGCCTGCGGGGCGGCCGCCGCATTCCCGTAATCCATCGCCACCCGCCGGACCTCGCGCGAATCAAGGGGAAAACCGCAGGGCTCGATCACATCCATCCCGGCGCCGAAACAGGCGGCGGCGCGAATCGCCGCGCCCACATTCTGGGGAATATCCGGCTGGTAGAGGGCAAGGCGCATGAAGCTGTTTTTCCAAGAAATTCCGGCGCTGTGGCTGCTTCATAGCGACGCTAGGCCGCAGCGCCTCGTCGCCTAGACTTTGTACATAGGACATGTCAAACACCCCCGCGATTCTTTCCTTCCGGGGCATACAATTCCAAGGGCGTGAGACGGACATGACCACATCCGCAATTAAAGACGGCGACGTGAGTGAAGACGGCGAACCGACCCGTCGCGACTTTATCCATATTTTTGGCGCTGCCACGGCGGCGGCCGGCGCTGGCGCGGTCCTGTGGCCGCTGGTGCAACAGATGAACCCCGACGCTTCGGTGCTGGCGCTGTCGACCAAGGAAGTCGATCTGTCGTCTGTGCCTGTCGGCCAGGCCATCAAGGTGATGTGGCAGGGCAAGCCGGTCTTCATTCGTCACCGCACGGCGACGGAAATTGAAGAAGGCGAAGCGACGCCGCTGTCGGCGCTGAAAGACCCACTGGCGCGAAACGCAAATATCGGCGCCAAGGACGAAGCGACGGACGATGATCGCGTTAAGGCGTCCGATGGCGTCGTCCGTCCGGAGTGGCTGATCCTTGTGGGGGTCTGCACCCACCTTGGCTGTATCCCGCTCGGCACCAGCGCCGGGGAAAACCGCGGCGACTACAATGGCTGGTTCTGTCCTTGCCACGGATCGCATTACGACATCGCGGGCCGCATTCGCAAAGGTCCGGCGCCGGAAAATCTTCCCGTGCCGCCTTACCAGTTTGTGTCCGATACTGTCGTCAAGATCGGCTAGGAGAGCGAGAAACAATGAGCCACGTTTCCAACTACAAGCCGTCGACCGGCATCGAAAAATGGCTGGACAAGCGCCTGCCGATCGTTCGCTTTGGCGCGGATTTCATGGAATTCCCGACGCCGAAAAACCTCAATTACTGGTGGACCTTCGGCGCCATTCTCGCCGTCTGTCTCGTCATCCAGATTATCACCGGCATTGTGCTCGCCATGCATTATACGCCGCATGTGGACATGGCGTTCGCCAGCGTCGAGCATATCATGCGTGATGTGAACTTTGGCTGGCTGCTTCGCTATGTGCACGCCAACGGCGCATCGATGTTCTTCCTTGCTGTCTTCATCCATATGTTCCGGGGCCTTTACTACGGGTCTTACAAGGCGCCGCGCGAGGTCGTCTGGATGCTGGGCGTTGTGATCTTCCTCCTGATGATGGCGACGGCGTTTATGGGTTATGTGCTCCCCTGGGGACAGATGTCTTATTGGGGCGCGACGGTGATCACCAACCTGTTCTCGGCGATTCCGGTCGTTGGCGAGTCGATCCGCACATTGCTCTGGGGCGGCTTCTCAGTCGACAATCCGACGCTGAACCGCTTCTTCTCGCTGCACTATCTCTTGCCATTCGCCATTTTCGGCGTTGTGGCGCTGCACATCTGGGCGTTCCACACATCGGGCAACAACAATCCGTCTGGTGTTGAAATCAAGGACGTCAAGAAAGACGCTGTTCCGTTCCACCCATATTATACGGTGAAGGACGGCTTTGCGATTGTGGTGTTCCTGATCCTGTTTGCGGCTTTCGTGTTCTTTAACCCGAACAGCCTTGGTCACGCCGACAACTATATCGAGGCGAACCCGCTTTCGACGCCGGCGCATATCGTTCCGGAATGGTACTTCCTGCCATTCTACGCGATGTTGCGCGCCATCACCTTTGATATCGGGCCGATCCCGGCCAAGCTCGGCGGCGTGATTACGATGTTCTCGTCGATCCTGATCCTGTTTGTGCTGCCATGGCTCGACACCTCGAAGGTGCGCTCCATGCGCTATCGCCCGATTGCGAAGCTTTGGTTCGTGCTCTTTGTCATTGCCTGCCTCGCGCTTGGCTTCCTCGGCGGCAAACCGGCCGAAGGCGTCTATGTGATGTGGGCGCAGATTGCGACGGCGTACTACTTCGCTTTCTTCCTTATCATCCTGCCATTGCTTGGCATTCTGGAGACACCGAAGCCGCTGCCGCGTTCGATTTCCGAGTCCGTGTTGCACAAGGCGCCGAAACTTGAAACGTCCGCAGCGCCCGGCGCGCCGGCGGCTGCGGAATAGGGGACGTTCAAAGAGATGAATATCATGACGATCACCCGCACTTTGATGGTTGCGCTTGTTGCGACCGCCGCTGGCTCCGGTGCGGCGCTCGCCGCCGGCGGCAGTGAGAAACATCCCGAACACCAGCACTGGCATTTCTCAGGCCCGTTCGGGAAGTTCGACCAGAATGCGCTTCAGCGCGGCTATCAGGTCTATGAAACTGTCTGTTCGAATTGCCACAGCCTCGACCTCGTGGCTTTCCGCAATCTCGGCCAAAAGGGTGGGCCTTTCTATCTAGACAAATGTCCGGAAGGTTTCGGCGACAGCATCGATTGCTCAAACCCGAACGACAATCCGATCGTGAAGGCGCTTGCGGACAAGTACAAATACCAGGTCACCGATGGTCCCGATGACAGCGGCGACATGTTCCAGCGCGCGGCGCTGCCTTCGGATCATATCCCGGGGCCTTACGCCAATGAACAGCTTGCGCGTCTCGCCAACAACAACGCGCTGCCGCCTGACCTGTCGCTGATCACCAAGGCGCGCAGCGGCGGCCCTGACTATGTCTACAGCCTGATCACGGGCTATGAAGACGCGCCATCGACTGTCGAGATGGCGGCGGGTCAGCATTACAATCCCTATTTCCCGGGCGACATGGCGCAGGTCATGAAGCCGGAATACATGCATGACGGCCATCCGGTCGAAGGCGTTTCCGTGCCGCCGGGCGGGGTTCTCGCCATGGCGCCGCCGCTCGCCGACGGCATTATCGAATATGGCGACGGCAGCCCGCAAACGGTGGAGCAATACGCCAAGGACGTCACGGAATTCCTGATGTGGGCCGCGGAGCCAAAGATGGAAGCGCGCAAGGCGCTAGGCATCATGACGATTATCTATCTCGTCATCCTCGCCGGCATTCTCTATTGGTCCTATCGTAAGGTCTGGGCGGATCAACACTAGGTTTTGATCTCTGGACGTTTGATCATTTGACGGCGGCGCATACACTGCGCCGCCGTTTTTATTTGAAAGACAGGAAATGACCGCACAAAAACGCGTTCTCGGAGTTCTCGGCGGATCTGGCGTTTATTCCATGGATGCGCTCGAAGACGCTCAGCGGCTCGAAATTGAGACGCCCTGGGGCGCGCCGTCCGATGCGCTGGTGAAGGGTAAGCTGGGCGGCGTTGAGGTTATTTTTCTGGCGCGCCACGGCGCCGGGCACAGGCTGCCGCCCTCCCATGTCAATTACCGCGCCAATATCGACGCCATGAAACGCGCTGGCGTCACCGATCTGATCTCGATTTCCGCCTGCGGGTCATTCCATGAAGCGCTTGCGCCCGGAACCTTCGTCATTGTCGATCAGTTCATCGACCGCACAAGCGGCCGGGAGAAAAGCTTTTTCGGCCCCGGTTTTGTCGCCCATGTTTCCATGGCGGATCCGGTTTGTCCGGCGCTGGCGGACGCTCTTAATGCGTCCTGTGAGGCGATCGGCGTTCCGCATAAAAAGGGCGGGACTTATATCTGTATCGACGGCCCGCAATTTTCATCGCGCGCAGAGTCGCATCTGTATCGCTCATGGGGCTGCGACGTCATCGGCATGACAAACATGCCGGAGGCGAAGCTCGCGCGCGAAGCGGAGCTGCCCTATGCCAGCGTCGCCATGGTGACGGATTATGATTGCTGGCGCGAGCATGACGGGCCGGTGGAAGTGGGCCTGATACTTGAGACGCTGAAGCAGAATACGGTGAACGCCGCGCGGCTCATCGCCGATCTCGTCCCGCGTTTAGGGCCGGCGCGGGCGCCGTCACCGCTTGGGATTGAAACTGCGCTCGACATGGCGGTGATTACGCCGCCCGAGGCGCGCGACCCTGAAGTCATGAAAAAGCTGGATGCGGTCGCGGGACGCTTTCTTAAGCGCTGACAGCCATTTTCATCGGTGAGAGCGATTCAATATGCTCGGCGATTGGTTCGGCGCCGATTTCGAGCGTCCATTCACGCCCGTCTTCGGTCATGACGCTGATTTTCAAGCCATAGGCCGCGCCCATAAAGGCTTGCCAGTCATTGAGGCTCATCACCGCAATACCGCGATTATTGCGTCGCTCAAATTTGAGCGCATTGGCGGTCCAGCGCACGCCGTCGGCGCTGATCCAGATCGTGGAGATATTTTCCAGCGTTCCGGCTTCGGGCGTGATGATCGAGAGAAAGTGACGGTTATAGCCAGGCTGATAGCCGACGCCTGACGAGATGAGCGCGCGGGACGGCACATCTGAATCAGTGCGAATGAAGGGACTTGTCACCGTCTCCACGGGGCCGGCGGCGCCGGCGGCGTGAAAAGCGCTCTCAGCGCAGTCGGGATGGGAATGAGCCATGAGCGCCAGCGATTCCTGGCCGAGCAAGACGGCGAACCCTTCGGGAAAGACGCGTATGATCTCGCCTTCGATAACCGGAAGTCCCGCGAAATGAATGGCGATCTGATCGCCTTTCTGGGCGAGGACATCGCTGCGGATGGCGAGGCTGCGCGATGTGAAATTGAGCGTGTTGCTCACAATCTCTGCGCCGCCATTAATGGAAAAGCGGATGTTGAAGTCCGCTTGGAAGCGCTGCGCCTGACGGCGGTCGATTGTCTGAACAACTGTCATGGGCCGCAACTATAGTTGATGCGGCTTAACCATGCGTAAAAAATACCGTGAACGGAGTATTAACGCGTATCGCGCCTGTTCGGATCTAGGTGTTGAACCGGAAATGCATCACATCGCCGTCCTTGACGATGTATTCCTTGCCTTCAAGGCGCATTTTGCCGGCCTCTTTCGCGCCCTGTTCGCCTTTAAGCGCGACATAGTCGTCAAAAGCGATCGTTTCTGCCCGGATAAAACCCTTTTCGAAATCCGTGTGGATAACGCCAGCGGCCTGAGGCGCCGTGGCGCCGCGTTTCACAGTCCAGGCCCGCGCTTCCTTGGGGCCGGCGGTGAAATAGGTCTGGAGACCGAGGAGGTCGAAACCGGTGCTGATGAGACGGTTGAGGCCCGGTTCGCAAAGCCCGATCGTGTCGAGATATTCGGCCTGTTCTTCATCGGATAATTGAGCCAGCTCGGATTCGATCTTTGCAGAAATCACGACGGCTGCGGCGCCTTCTTTTTTGGCGCATTCCTCAACATGTTTCGAATAGGCGTTGCCGGTCGCAGCGCTTTCTTCATCGACATTGGCGACGAAAAGAACGGGCTTTGAGGTCAGCAATTGCAGGCCGGCCCATGCCTTTTTGTCATCCTCTGCGATCTCGGCATTGCGCGCAGGGCGGCCCTCGCGCAATTCTTCGAGCGCCTTATCGACCAGCACGATCAGCGCCTTGGCTTCCTTGTCCTGGCCCTTGGCTTTCTTCTCAAGATTGAGGCGGCGCTTTTCGAGACTTTCGAGGTCGGCGAGCATGAGCTCGGTTTCAACCGTTTCAAAGTCAGCGATGGGATCGATCTTGTTCGCCACATGGGTGACGTCATCGTCATCGAAACAGCGCAGGACATAAACCACGGCGTCGACTTCGCGGATATTGGCGAGAAACTGATTGCCAAGACCTTCGCCCTGGGAGGCGCCTTTAACGAGGCCGGCGATATCAACGAATTGCATGCGCGCGGGGAGAATCTCTTTGGAGCCCGCAATCTCAGCCAGCTGTTTCAGGCGCGGTTCGGGTACGGCCACATCGCCGACATTGGGTTCGATGGTGCAGAACGGGTAATTCGCCGCCTGCGCCGCCGCTGTCTTTGTCAGCGCGTTGAAGAGCGTTGACTTGCCCACATTGGGCAAGCCGACAATACCGCATTTGAAACCCATGGATCGCCCTTAAGTCTGGCCTGTTTTGAGAAGGGCCTAGCCCAGAATCAGGGGGGCGTAAACCGGCCCGCAAGGCGTGGCCGTCAGGGAGAAGGAGCGCTCCGCGGCGGGGCCAGAAAGCCGAGGGTTTTCTCGCCCGAGTAATAGGGTTTCCAGAGCGCAATGGTGACGGGCACCGCTACGTTCAGCCAGAATGCAGTCAGCATCAGCGTGTAGAAAACGTCTTCGGTGATGATCCTTTCCTGCACGAAGGCGATGTCGAGCACGACGAAGCAGAGCTCCGCCCGTCCGAGCATCCCGAAGCCGATCATGACGCTGTCGGGCCAGGGAAATGCGCCGGTGTAGCGCGCGGCGATGGCGGCGGAGAGGACTTGGGCGGTGAAGAGCGCCATGACGAGGGTGGCCGTCTGCGGCATGACGGAGACGAGAAGCTCAGGGTTGAAAACGATATTCGTGCCGAGCTCCACAAAGAACACCGGCCCGATCCATGAGAAGGCGACGTTCTCCACGATCTCATGAACGTTGTCATAGGCGGCCTGACTCTGATCCGGGATGATGTGAAAGAAATCTTCTTTGAGGATCAGCCCGGCCATATAGGCGCCAACCGCAGGGTGAAACCCGAAAGCATGCGCCGCAAGGCCGATCAACAGCGCCAGGGTGAGGGCGGCCAGAACCGCATGGCGCCCATCATCGAAGGTGAAGAGATTGCGTACGCCCCAGCCTTGTAGAAACTTCATCTTGTGAATGAGTTTGCCCGTCAACTCATGAGGCAGGACCCAGGCCCCGAGCACAGCGATCAGGCCGAAAAAGAGCGCCGCCTTTCCGACGATCAAGGCGATCGCGGCGAATGATGGCGTCGCATCGCCTGCGGCGATAGGGACCATGATCGCGACGAGCGCCAGGGAGGCGATGTCGTCGAGAACAGCGGAGGTCATGATGCCGGTCGCAGCGGCGGATTTTTGAAGGCCTTCGCTTTTCAAGGAGACCATCGTGAGCGAGACAGCGGTCGCGGTCATGGCGAGGCCGGAAATGAGCGCGATATTGAGGTCCTGCCAGAAATACTGAATGACGATGAAAGCGGCGGCGAAAGGCGCGACGGCGCCGAAAAAGGCGATGCCCCAGCTCCGTTTCACGCTCTTGATGAAGGCTGAAGTGTTCTCCTCGAAGCCGAGGGCGAACATGATGAGGATGATGCCGATCTCCGCAAAGCCGCGGATAAAGTCGTCACTCTCATGGGGCAGGAGGCCAGTGTTCACATAGACGGCCCCGACGGCGAGATAGAACAACACCGGCGTCAGCCGGGTCTTGCGGGCGAAATATACGGCGATGAAAACGCCGATCCAGATCAGCGCCAGATGTTCAAGTTCGACCATCTCAGCCTCCCAAGGATATCCTGAAGCTGAGCTGATCGTGCAGGAATGATCCGGATCAAATCCGGCTTAGGACTTGTCGCCCTTCAAGATGTCGCCGAGCACGGAAAAAGGATTCTTGGGGACGGATTTGGCGGGCGACTCATCTGTCGCCGCTTGCGGGGCGGCGGCTGGCTTTTCTTTTGTGCTGTGCGCAGGCTTTCGTGGCGGAGCGAGCTTCTGGGCGACGGCGGTCTGGAAACGGTTGTTATCCGCGTCCGCCAGATAGGGCGCTTCGGTCGCGACGGCGGCGAGCAGGGGCTCCAGCCAGTCCTGATCGGCTTTGGCGAAATCACCAAGCACATGGTTTGTGACCCGCGATTTGTCGCCCGGGTGACCGATGCCGATTCGCACCCGTCTGAAACCGTTGCCGATATGGGAATCGATGGAGCGGATGCCGTTGTGGCCCGCCGCCCCGCCGCCTGTCTTCATGCGGAGTTTCCCCGGTGCGAGATCAAGCTCGTCATAAAAGACGATTATGTCGGCGGGATCGAGTTTGTAAAAGCGCGCGGCCTCGCCCACAGAACGCCCGGAGTCGTTCATATAGGTCTGAGGTTTGAGGATCAGCGCTTTTTCGCCGCCAAGCGAGCCGTCGCGAAGTTCACCCTGAAACTTGGCCCGCGCCGGGCCGAAGCCGTTTGCGTCCCCAATGGCGTCAACCGCCAGGAAGCCGACATTATGCCGGTGGCGCGCATATTTACCGCCGGGATTGCCGAGCCCTACGAGAAGCAGCATGACGCGCTCCGTTGTCTGTCGGGGCCGGAAAAGCGCAAAGACAAAGCAAAGAAGATTACTCTTCTTTCGCTTCTTCTTCCTTCTCTTCGCCCTCTTCGGCTTCCGTCGCTTCTTCGGCTTCGTCGTCGGACGAACGCAGCGCCGACGGGGCGGCGATGGTTGCAATGGTGAAGTCGCGGTCGGTGATCACGAAGGTCACGCCCGCAGGCAGCGAGATCGTGGAGGCGTGAATGCCGTCGCCCACATCAAGGCCGGTGACGTCGATTTCAAACACTTCCGGGATCGCGGTCGCCGGTGCGTAAACTTCCACCGCGTGACGAACAACGTTGAGAACGCCGCCTTTTTTAAGGCCCGGCGATTGTTCTTCATTGATGAAGCGCACGGACACATCGACGTTGATGCGCGTTTTCTCGTCAACGCGCATCAGATCCACATGCACCGGGTAACCCTTGACCGGATGCACCTGAACGTCGCGGGCGATGACCGGCTGTTGACCGTCTTCGCCCGGCACGTCGATTTTCGCCAGATGCGCGAGCAGGCGGCCGCTGAGATAAGCCTTGTTCACTTCGTTGGATTTAAGGCTAACCGCCACCGGGTCTGCGCCGCCGCCATAAAGGACGGCCGGGATCATGCCTTCGCGCCGCACGGCGCGGGCGCCGCCCGTGCCTGTATTTTTGCGGGGTTCACAGTAAAAAACGTCGGTCTGTGCCATCGGGTTCGGCGTCCTTCGCGCAAAAACCGCCGCGGCGGCGAGCCATGTCGGGCTCCCGGGGCGGCGGGGAATTCCTGATTGAGCGGCGGTCTATAGTGGAAAGGCTGGCGGACTGCAAGCCGTGAAATCCCGCCTTTTGGCCCATTTTTTGGGGCCTTCGCCAGGCGGCGGTTGTGAGCGCGCCCCATGAGGCCAGGGTCGGCGGCTGCCATGGGCGAGGCGCGCTGAACGGTTTTTTCCGCCGATCGCGGCCGCCCGGCAAACTGGCGTTAACCCTGTAGGGCTAGGCTGAGGCTACACCAGTCAGTTTATGGGGCGATATGACAGTGACAGGGAAGGGTGCAACGGACCGGCGGGAGGCGCCGTCAGGCGCCCGGCTCATGGGCGCTACGCTGGCTGCGGGCGCTTTCGCCGTCGTCTTCGTCTTCTCTGTCTTCTCTTTTTATCACAATGTGTCTGAAGGCCAGGTGCGCCGGCAGGAACTCGAAAAATACCTCCAGACCAGCGGCGCCACGACGGCCTGGGGGGCTGGTAATTGGCTGACCCAGCGGATCACGCTCGCCGAGGGGCTGGCGCAGTCAGTGTCG
>JAUIEG010000775.1 GCA_030428745.1 Alphaproteobacteria bacterium | reverse complement strand
CCGATATGTTTCGCCCATTGACAGAGCAGCGTGCCGACGCCGCCGGCCGCGGCGTGGACAAGACAGGCGTCGCCGGCTTTCAAGGGGTAGACCTGGCGCACCAGCATTTCAGCGGTGAGGCCTTTGAGGAATATCGCCGCCGCCGCTTCGTCGCTGACGCTGTCAGGAATCTTCGCGCAAAGCGTTGCGGCTCCGTTGGCGCGCTCGGCATAGGCGCCGGAGGAATAAAGGCAGACGGCGCGATCACCGGGCGCAAAGTCTGAAACCCCGTCGCCGACAATATCGACCGCGCCTGCGGCTTCCTGCCCTAAAATTACTGGTAAATCAACGGGATAGATCCCCTTGCGCTGATAGATGTCAATGAAATTGAGGCCAACGGCGCGATGGCGCAACTGGATCTGGCCGAGGCCGGGCGCAGGCAATTCGTGGTCCTTGAGGGCGAAGCCTTCCGGCCCGCCATGGTCATTGAGAAAGACGGCTTTGCTCATGAGTCTCCTTAGCGGCAGCGTTTATCCATGCTTACCAGAAAGACAAAGAGAGACCAGCATGGGTTCCGGTCGAAGAGGACGAGCGTTGACGCAGGCGGCTGAAGGGGAGAGGGTTCGACGGCAAAACCGCGGGAGGGGCTGTTCATGCGCTATTTATTCGTCGCCATCATTGGCGCCGTCTTGCTCGGATCGTGCGCGACAAGCGTGATGAGCGAGAAAGAATGTCTCGCGGGCGACTGGTATGGCGCGGGCTTTGCCGACGGCGCTGCGGGCAAGTTTGCGGCATCCTTCGAAGAGCGGGCCATCGCCTGTCAGGAACATGATGTGGGCGCCGATGAGCGGGCTTACATGGACGGCCGCCGCGCCGGCCTCGACCGCCTGTGCACTGAGCCGGGCGGCTACGACTATGGCCGCGCGGGGGAGAATTATCTCGGTGTTTGCGGTCGGGACGCGGAAGAAGACTTCCTCGCCGGCTATATTTCCGGCCAGCGGATTTTTGCGGCGGAAGCATCGCGAAACGCCGCCGAAAGCGCCTATGACAGCGCGGTTTCCCGAGTGAATGGCTATCGCGACGACATCCGGCGCGCCCGCAAGCGCCTCCGCGATCCGGAATCCACCGAGAAAGAGATCAAGCGGGCGCGCAAGGATCTCGATTACGCCCGGGACAATCTGCCGGACGCCGAGCGCGACGTGGACGCCACGCTTTATGAGCTGGGCCGGGCTGACGAGGCTTTTGAGCAGACCGTTTCAACGTCTTCCGCCTGGGTGCAGAGCCGGGAATTCGCAGCGATCCATGCGGGGTTGAGAGAAGCCCACGAATTCGCCCGCGCTCATGACGGCGTTGACTACTGCACCGACGATTTCGAGGGTTATTATACGCGTTGTGAAATCCGTTATGGCGCGCGCCTGACCGATAGTGGGACAGGGACCGTGTGCGCTGTGGGGCCGGGCGAGGCGCGGTTCCTGCGACGGACCTTGCCCCGCGAACGTGGCGCACGGCAGAGCTATGAGTTCTTCCCCGTTGACCCGGAGAATGGCAGACGCGCCCGCCGGCCTGTGGGCGGGTTTGACGTCTTGTTCGCTGAAAACGGAGACTATCAGGGGATCGCCTGCAACGCCGGTCTGTAACCGGCGCTTATCGCTTTCGCACTGTCGCCACTGTCGCCCATGACGCAATTGCGCTATGGGCTGGGGCCCACCATTTGTGGCCCAGCCCATAGGAGCCCCATGAAATGAAGCTCACCATCAATATTGATTGCACACCGGCGGAAGCGCGGG
>JAUIEG010000774.1 GCA_030428745.1 Alphaproteobacteria bacterium | reverse complement strand
CCAGATGGCGCTGCCCGGCGCTTTCTCATTCAATTCTTCCGCGAGGCGACGGGAATAGTGCACATAGTTGTTTGGATTGGCGTAGGGGACGGCGTCCACCTCGATCAGCTCGGCGCCGTGGAGACGCAGCGCAATCTTCTTCTCCTCGCTCTGGGTGCGGGGAATAACGATCTTCGTTTTATAGCCGAGCGCCGCGCCGACCATGGCGAGGCCGATGCCGGTATTGCCGGCGGTGCCCTCAACAATGGTCCCGCCGGGCTTCAACTCGCCGCGCTTTTCCGCGTCGCGGATGATGCCGAGCGCCGCCCGGTCCTTCACTGACTGACCGGGGTTCAAAAACTCCGCCTTGCCGAGAATGGTGCAGCCGGTTTCCTCCGATGCGCGCTTCAGCTTGATCAGCGGCGTGTTTCCAATGAGGTCGAGCATTTCTGGGTAGGCGGTCATGGGCGGGTCAACTCCGGGCGTTTCTTCAAGCCTATACAACAGGCGAGCCGCACTTTGCCCGCGTCTCACGGCAGTTTGAACCGAGTATTTCTAAAGACGGGTGGAGATATTGTGGTCAGCGTGCTTAGGCGCTGCAGCTCCCACTCCCCGCTGGGGAGAGGGGCTTTTCCCTCATTTCTCTATCGCGGCTTTATCCAGCGCCTTCGCCCACCCATTATGGGCCTTCGCTAATGCCGCTCCAGCCCACAATTCCTACATTTTTTCTCGGCGATATAATTCCTTTGTGTTACAAATTTCCGCGCGAAATCCAGCATCGATGTTGCGCTCTCGTAAGTTTCACGCCCCGATACGAACCATTTTGTCTGACATCTCTCGCATTTAATATTGTCCAAGTAGAATGCGGCCGTCATCGCTCCAGCAAACGCCCCTATTTGCACAAGCGACATCTGATTGATGTCAAAATCAGCAGTAATGTAAGAATACCATGAGTATATAAATCCCAAGACGCTTATCAGCATCGCGAACCATACTTTGGTACGAACATAGGATTTTTTCATTTTAGCGCGCAGATAATATTCCAGTTCATTGCTAAGGTGTCGCCTTATCCAACTTCTTCGCCTCGTCCCAAACCGCTTCCATCTCCTCAAGGCTGGCGTCGGCGAGGCTTTCGCCGCGGGCCTCGAATGTCTTCTCAATATGCTTGAAACGGCGGATGAATTTTTCATTAGCGCGGCGGAGCGCGCTTTCAGGATCAATGTCGAGATGGCGCGAAAGGTTAGCGAGCACGAATAAAAGATCGCCGAACTCTTCTTCGATGTGGTCCTTATCGCCGCTGTCCATGGCTTCGTTTAATTCTTCTGTTTCTTCCGCAATTTTGTCGAGCACCGAGCGCGCGTCCGGCCAGTCGAAGCCGACGCGCCCGGCGCGCTTTTGCAATTTCACGGCGCGCGTCAGGCCGGGGAGCCCCGCCGGCACATCGTCGAGCAATCCGTCCTTGCCCTTGGCTTTGCGCTCTTGGGCTTTCTGGACTTCCCAGGCGTCGGTCTGTTCTTCGGACGAGCGCATATCCACATCGCCGAAGACATGGGGGTGGCGGCGGATCATCTTGTCGGCGATCGCCTGCGCCACATCGCCGAACGTAAAGAGCCCTTCCTCCTTCGCCATCTGCGCGTGGAACACCGACTGGAAGAGAAGGTCGCCGAGTTCCTCCTTCAGCCCTTTCATGTCGCCGCGCTCGATGGCGTCGGCGACTTCATAGGCCTCCTCGATCGTGTAGGGCGCGATGGTGCGGAAATTCTGCTCAAGATCCCAGGGGCAGCCGCCC
>JAUIEG010000064.1 GCA_030428745.1 Alphaproteobacteria bacterium | reverse complement strand
GGGCGCTTTTGCAGGATCCGGACTGGGCGGTGAAGGTGCGCGACGGCCGCAATGACGAACTTCAGTCCTTCACCAAGGACGCGCTCGGGAAACTCTATTAGGAACCATCCTTATGCTGACTGTTCATCATCTTGAAAATTCCCGCTCGCAGCGCATCCTCTGGCTGCTGGAGGAGCTTGGCGTTTCCTATGAAGTCAAACGTTATGAGCGCAACAAGCAAACCAATCTCGCGCCGCCCGAGCTGATGCAGGTGCATCCGCTTGGCAAGTCGCCGGTGATTGATGACAACGGCAAGGTCTTCGCGGAAACCGGCGCGATGATCGAACACATCCTCGACGCCCATGGGCGCGGCAAACTCCGCCCCGCGCCAGGAACGCCGGCCTATGATCAATATCGCTACTGGATGTATGCGGCGGAAGGCACCTATATGCCGCCGCTCGTGTTCACGCTGTTCGTCAACCGCATTGAAACAGCGAAGATGCCGTTCTTCGCCAAACCGATCGCGAAGAAGATCGCCGCCTCCATCCGCGACGGCTATCTCGATCACACGATGAAGGCGCAATATGATTTTCTCGAGTCAACGCTGGAAAACACGCCCTGGCTTGCCGGCGACGACATCACGGCGGCGGACATCATCATGAGCTTTCCTGTCGAAGCTTTTTCTTCGCGCGGGCAAAATAGCGGCGACTATCCCAATATCGCCGCTTACCTGATGCGGTTTCAGTCACGGCCCGCTTACGCCCGGGCGCTGGAGCGGGGCGGTCCCTACGCGCTGATGAAGTAACAATTTCGTGTGGACTTTCTTTGCTGGAGCCATCGCAACGCCATAATCGCGACTTCCTTTGGACACCGCCTTTTCCTAGATAGAGCGCACGAAAACCGGAGACGACCCATGAGCCTTGCGCTTTTATCCGCTATTTCCCTGATGTGCGTCGACGGCGCCATGGCCGCGCGTCCTGCCCAACAAATTGTGCTGGCGCAGGCGGAAACCGCAGCCGAGGAGACAGCGTCGCCGGAAGATATTCCGGTCGAGGAAGTCAATGCAGCAGCGGTGAAAACCGCCGAGCCCGGCGCCGACGCGGTGAGCGCAGACTTGCGCGAGGCGTATGACGGCCCGCTCGCCTTTGAAGACGAAAGTGACGAGGCGGTTGTTGAAAAAGTCATCGCCTGGCTTGAGGGGCTCGATACGCTGAAAGGCGACTTCACACAGATTGCACCCTCCGGCGCGGTCTCCGAAGGCAAGTTTTACCTGCGCCGACCGGGGTTTTTGCGTTTCGAATACGAACCGCCTGCGCCGCTATTGATCGTCGCCAATGGCGGCATGGTCTATGTGCGCGATGAAGAACTCGAAACCACGGACTCCTATCCCGCCGGCAAGACGCCGCTGAAATTCCTGTTGCAGAAAAAAATTGATCGCGATGACGCAGAAGTTGTCGCTGTCGACCGCGGCGTTGACACGGTCGCCATCACCTTTGCGTCCAACGATGAAGAAACCGAAGGTGAACTGACCGTTATTGTTGACGCGCCGGATCTTAAATTGCGACGCTGGATCGTGCGCGATCTGCAAGGCGGCATCACCGTCGTTACGCTCGACAAGGTGGTCTATGGCGAGCGCCTGGCGAATAGCCTCTTTAGAGCGCCAGAGGCGGGCGGCCGGTTCTTGGACAGGTAGGTCAATACGGGTCAGTCCGGCTTGCCATTTTGTAACAGTGTCACACGCAAGTTTTTTTTCGCCTTCCTATTGAAAAATTGCCTCCTGATGCGTTAATGTAACACTACGCGAGAGGCACTCAGTGTTGGGCCGGCGTTGCCCCCCCGCTTGCAGGCCCGATTAGCCAACCGCGTCGCCGGAATATCCCCTCCCGGCGTAGGCGCAAAAGCGCAGCTTGGCGTCCGATCTTCGTGATCGGACGCCTTTTTTATGCGCTGCGCGCGCCTTATGTCTGGCTTGCCGATTCACAGATGCTAGCCACCGATCCCAGAAGGACCCTTTCATGGACGAAATCGACCTCGAAGATCTGGAAAGAGAGCTTCCGGGCCTCGCCCGCCTCTCCCGCTTCGCCCGGTCCCTCGACCGCATCCCGTGGTTCGCAAATATCGGGGAGGCGCTGACCCCCGGCGCGAAGGCCGCGGCCCATGACTATTGTTCGGGGCTCGGTTTCCCGGACGCCGAAATCGCCATGCTTATGGACTGGGACGACGCCGCCGATGTCGCCGAAAGCCTCGACTGGCAGAGCCCCGCCTGGGAAGCCGAAGAATCGCTGCGGGCGGATCTGACGGGCCGGGCCCTTGAGCTTCTCTCCGAGGACGCGCTCCGGATCGGCATGGCCCTGATCGCCGAGAAAGTCTCCGAGCCCGCAAAGGACGCCGTCGAGGAGGTCTCCTATCTCAGCGATCTCGATGACGAGCAGATCAAGACGCTTTGCGTCGGCGCCGCCGTGCAGGCGGCCAATGGCGCGGCGCTCGCCCTCATCGCGGCTGCGGACAGTGATTTCGATGCCGAAAACCATCCGCTGGCGGCTAAGTTTCGCCTGTTCGAATTCGGCCGCTGGCCGGTCTCCATCACCG
Organism: Alphaproteobacteria bacterium; assembly: GCA_030428745.1. Lineage (GTDB taxonomy): Bacteria > Pseudomonadota > Alphaproteobacteria > Caulobacterales > Parvularculaceae > Hyphococcus. Next base: position 6,956 of record JAUIEG010000064.1, on the reverse strand, counting down.
GCTCGTCCTTCAACCTGTTCTGAGCTCCATCAGCGCGGCGGCGATCAGATAGACCGCCACTACCGTAAGAATGGTGCGAAACCCCTTGCGGAAGGTCTCCTCCGGCATAGCGCGCAGATAATGGGTGCCCATATAGGTGCCGGCGAAACCGGAGAGCAGGATCGCCCCCAAAAGCCACGCCCATTCCCCATAGGCGAAGCCCAGAAGGCCAAAGGCCGTGATCTTCATGATGTGCTGGATCACCATCGCCGCCGCATGGGTGGCGACGATATTGAGCCGGCCGAGCGCCGTCGCAGACAGCATTGCCGCCACAATCGGCCCGGTGGCGCTGAAAAACATGGTGAGAACGCCGGTGACGACGCCGACCGCAAAATAGGTTTTCGCCCCGGGGGCGAAGCCTTTCAGTTTCGGTCCCCAAAGGGTCCAGATCACAAAAGCGCCTACGCCCCCGCGCAAGAGCCAGACCGGCGTTTCCACAGCGAGCCGCCCGCCGATCGCCGCCCCAATCAGCCCGCCAAGGCTGAACCAGAGGACGATGGGCCAGACCACCTCCTTGCGCTGGAAGTAGAACCGCCCGGCATTCGCCCCGGCCTGCGCCGCCCCATGGACGGGCACGACAGCGGCGGCAGGGAAAACGGCGCTCATCACGGCGAGGAGCGCCAGCCCGCCCCCGAGCCCGAAGGCGGCGGTGATCGCGCCCGTGAAAAAGCTTGAGAAAACGACCAGCACCGCGGCCCACAAAGGGACCGCCTCAGGTATAAATTGCGCGAGGCTCTCCATCGACCGCCGCTCCTACGCCGCGCCGCCCGATCCGGCAATCGTCTGGCGGCGTCCGCTGGCCGCGTCCAGCGGGCGGTGTCCGGACCGCCGGGGGGCGGCCATATCCCGTCTTGACGCTCCCCGGCCTCGCCCCTATCCGAAGTCCTGACCCTACCCGCTGAGAGTCTGCCCGCCCCATGAAAATCACCACCTGGAACATCAACTCCGTCCGTCTACGGATCGATCACGTCACTCGCTTCCTGAAAGAGGAAGCGCCCGATGTCTTGTGTCTTCAGGAAATCAAATGCCTCAATGACAATTTTCCCGGCAAGGCGCTCGCCGCCGCCGGCTATGAGCATCAGGCCGTGTCTGGACAGGCCGGTTATCACGGCGTCGCCATTGTTTCGCGTCTGCCGCTGAAAAATATCGAGGTCCGCGGATTTTGCGACAAGGGCGATTGCCGCCATATCGCCGCGAGCGTCGCAGGCGGCATCCGCATTCACAATTTCTATGTGCCGGCGGGCGGCGACGAACCGGACCCGAAGAAAAATGACAAATTCGCGCACAAGCTCGATTTCCTTGACGAGATGCGCGACTGGTTTTCTGAACTTGGCCCCCGCTCAAAAGCGGTGCTCGTAGGAGATCTCAATGTGGCGCCGACGGAAAACGATGTCTGGTCTCACAAACAGCTTTTGAAAGTCGTCTCCCATACGCCCATCGAAGTTGAAAAACTGAACGCCGTGATCGCGTCCCATGGTTGGATCGACGTGGCGCGCGAGCTTATCCCGGAGCCGGAAAAGCTTTACACATGGTGGTCTTATCGCGCCAAAGACTGGCGCGCGTCGAACCGCGGCCGACGTCTGGACCATATCTGGGTGAGCCCGGCCCTGAAAAAACCGGCGCTGGCGCTTGGGCGCGACGGCTATCGCATTCATGACGACGCCCGCAGCTGGGAAAAACCGTCAGACCACGCACCTGTGTCATTGAAGTTCGATCTATAGATAAGGCTCTATCGCCGCGACCAGAGCGTCGATATCGTTTTCGTCATTATAAAGATGAACTGAAATCCTGACCGCGCCGAGGCGGGTGTCATGACAGACGCCGGCCTTAGAAAGCGCCGCGGCGGCGGCGTCATAATCGCGCACTTTCATAAGCGCAGCGGAGCCGCGAGCGCCCTGCATTGTCGAAGACATAAACGCATCGCGCGGCAGCGCATCGAAAAGCCGCGACAAAAGACGCTGATTGTGCGCGTAGATCGCCTCGACCCCATGGGCGTTGATGATGTCGTGCGCCGCAGCCGCCCCGGCGAAAGGCGCAACCGACGGCGTGCCGCCCGTGAACCGCCCCGCGCCCGGCGCATAGTCGAAATGATGAATATCGAACTCGAACGGGTCGGCGTGAGAGAACCAGCCCACATCAAGCGGCTTGCAATCCGGCGCCGTCTCCGGATTGACCCAGAGCCACGCCGCGCCTGCGCCGCCGCACAGATATTTAAGCGACGTGCCGACCGCAAAGTCAGGCCGCCAGTCATCGAGCTTTAAGGGAACGGCGCCCGCCGCCTGCGCCGCATCCACCAGCGAGAAAACGCCCGCCGCGCGGGCCCGTTTTGCAATCTCTTCGATCGGCGCCAGCACAGACGAATTCGAATAAACCTGTAAGGGCACAACCATCTGCACGTCATCGGCGAAGGCGCGGGCCCACGCATCCGGGTCCGCAAGACGATCGCCGCCGGGAAGAAACTCTAGCTCATAGCCATGCCGGCGCCCCTGATCCAAGGCGAAACCCACTGTCGGAAAAGCGTCTTCAGTCAGGACGATTTTGGTGCGGCCCTTGCGCTCGGGCAGGGAGAACAGAATTTTCGAAACGCCGCCGGAAACATTTGTCTGCGGACAAATGTCCTCTGGCGCAGCGCCGATGATTGGCGCCAGCCCCGCCTTAAAGCGTTCAAGGGCGCCGAACCACGGGTCCCAGACATCAAATCCTTCGGTTCGCCAGGGCGCGGTGTAACCGGCCATGACCTCGCCCTCCCACGCCTTTGGCTGCGCGCCGACGGAATGGGAGAGGAAATAGTGCTTTCCCGGCAGGTGAAACTTATCAGCGTCCATCAGCCTGCAAGCCTCCGCAATTCATCGCGCGTCATCTCGCCGGGCACGACCGTCACCGGGATCCGCCGCGCGCCGAGATAGGCCGGATTTTTCGCAAGCGCCGACACGAGCGGGCCAGGTCCGGCGCTTTCTGTCGAGGCGCCGAGGACGAGAATGGAAATAGCCGGATCTTCTTCGATAAGCTTGCGAAGCTCCTCCACGATCACGCCTTCGCGGACGATCTCTTCAGGATCCTCGCCCGATTGCGCTTTCACCTCGGCGGCGAATTCGCGGAGGACCCCTTCCGCCTTTTCATAGGCCTCGGCGCGCATGGTCTCGGCGACCGTGGCCCAGTGACCGAACTCCGGCGGCTCCACAATGGCGAGCAGGGCGACGCGCGCATTGGAGCGGCGCGCGCGCCGGCCCGCGAAAAACGCAGCGAGGCGCGCTTCCGGCGCGCCCGAGGCGATCACCAGAAATTTAATGCGACCGTCGCCGCCCGCGTCGTTATTGACTTCACTCATAGCGGCCAGCATGCCCCGAAACGGGTTCAGCCGTCCACTTTAGCTGTCTGCGCCCGCCCCTTCTCTATCCCACGCCTCGACTTGACCCCATTACCCCGAGCCGGTAGGCGCGAATAAACCAAGGAACTCTTCATGCGCGGCTATTTTGGCGTCGGTTCGGAACGCATCTCCAAGGCAATGAATCTGGGCGCGGTCTTGCGGACCGCACACGCCTTTAACGCCATCGAGTTGCCGAGCTTTCGCCACCCGTTGAACGCGGCCTATCTGTTGGGACCGGAAAAAGGGAGCCTCTCGCCCGAGGCGAGCGCGCTTTGCACGCATCTGGTGAAAATCCCGACGCGCTTTTGCGTCAACCTTTCCGTCGCCGCGGCGCTGGTCATGTATGACCGGATGATTTCCATGGGCGGATACGCGCCCCGGCCCGTCAGCGCGGGCGGGCCGCCGCCCACTGCGGAATGGCGGGCGCCGCGAAGACGGTAAAAGAAAAACGCCGCCAGAATGGCGGCGTTTTCACGTCATCAAAATTTCGTGAGATTAACGGCGCTTCGTGCCGCGCTTTTTCGTGGTCTTGCGTTTGGCCGTCGTCTTGCGCTTGGCGGGCGCTTTTTTCTTGGCGGCTTTTTTGCGCGTGGTTTTCTTCTTCGCGGGCGTGGCGGCGCCTTCGGCCATCTTGTCGAGGGCTTCGGCATAGGCGCGCAACGATTTCATGAATGTCGCTTGCTGCGTTTTCGGAAGCACGGCGAGCGCCGCGTTTTCGGCCTTGGCGACTTTTGAATTGGCGGCTGTGAGCATGCGCTTGCCGGCCGGTGTGATCGAAACGGCGTTGGCGCGCGCGTCTTCTTTGGTGCGTTTGCGTGACAAAAGGCCTTTTTTCATCATCCGCGCAATCATGTCGGCAAGGGTCGAACGGTCGATGCCGGTCTGCTGCACAAGGTCGGTCTGGCTGAGGCCAGCATTCTGCGCGACGACATGAAGCACCTCATACTGGCGCGGCGTCGGGCCATTGGCGCCAACCTCGGTGGAGTAGAGGTCGTGGGCGTATTGCTGCGCGCGGCGCAGAAGGTGGCCTGGCGAGTTCTTGAGTGAGTAAGCCATTTTTTTCTCCGTTTTGGGCTACTAGAAGGGGAATAGAACGTGGAGAGGCGGTTTTGCGCTATGTTAGATCACCAACGCTCCATCCATGGCGGAAATTGCGAACGCGTTCCGAAACAGCCGTTCTCTTGTCCACGATCTCCACCCTTGTCTTTGCTGCGCCGCCCGAGAGCGGCGCCGCGAGCGCGTGTCGCCGCGCTTTTCAAAATTACGCCCGATGCGGACGGTTTCGACTGCTTGTCTTCTTGGGGTAGCATATCGCGCGCCGCATGCGAAAATGCAATACCGTCGTATGCGGAAAATATCCGATTATGGCGGATCATCCGTATGCTTCATCAGGATGCTTTATCAGGATAGGGACGATGCCAAAAACAGGCCAACATGAACCCGAATTCATCCGAACCGTTCCCTCCGGCGATTCCATGGAGCGCGATGTGTGCGCGACTTGCGGGTTTGTGGATTATAAGAATCCGAAAATCGTCGTTGGCTCTGTGGTCGCCTGGGGAGAAAAGATTCTTTTGTGCAAACGCGCTATCGAACCGCGCATCGGCTACTGGACGCTGCCGGCCGGCTATCTTGAGCTGAACGAGACCGCCGAACAGGGCGCCGCCCGCGAGGCGCAGGAGGAAGCCCTGGCCGATATCGAAATCGAACGCCTGCTCGCGGTCTATTCGATCCCCCGGATATCGCAAGTTCAGTTGATGTTTCGGGCGCGGCTGAAAAGCGCCGAGATCGGCGCAGGCCCTGAAAGCCAAGAGGTCCGCCTTTATGACTGGGACGATATTCCCTGGCCGGACCTCGCTTTCCCGTCGGTCGGCTGGGCCTTGCGCCACTATCGCGAGACGAAAGACCGCAGCGACTTTCCGCCCTTCTCCAATCCTGTGGACGGACTTTAAGCGCCAGGCTTGTCGTCTTTCGGTCCGTCTTCGCCAGCGCCCTTTTCGTCGGGCCCGTTTTCTTCAGGCATATGCTTGGCGATAAAGGGCGCCTGGAAAGCGGTGAAGACGAGACTGACCGCCGTGAAGCCGAAAACCTTGATCTTCACCCAGTTGGCTTCGCCTGCGCATTTGGCGACCTGCTCGACGCCGCACTCGGTCAGGAGCCACGCCCAGCCGCCAGCGGCGGACGCCGGGAGAGCAGGCTCCGGCGGGCAACCAGCCGTGAGCCAGCGCCAGGCGATCTCATTCGCGACCGCAAGCGCCGCAAAGAACAACGAATAGCGGATTGTCAGGATGCGCCAGGCATCGTCGGGCATATGCAGGGCGCCGTCAAAGAGCGTGCGCAGGAAATTTCGCTCTGTGCGAAGACCAGCGTAAAGCAGCGCGGCGAAAAGCGCATAGACGATCGTCGGCTTCATATAAAAGAACGTCTTGTTATGAAGGACGAGCGTCAACGTACCGAGGACGCCGATAATGACGCCGCTGACCAGCAGCATGGGGGCGATGCGTTTTTCCTTCCAGACGCTGTAGGCGAATGCGAGCGCGAAGGACGGCATAAAGGCCGCGACGGCGAGATACATTTCCGAGCCTTCGCGAAGGCACCATTCATGCCCCGCAAGAGACCCCGCCATGGAAACCAGACGGCCGCCGAAAAAATAGGAGATCATAAAAACGGCCAGCGGGCCCATCTCCACGGCGAATTTGGCGCCGCCGGTCAGTTTCTGACCCTTCACTTGCACTTCAGACGTCATTGGAAATCCTTGAATTCAACCTGCGGCGCTATGCGGCGGTGCCCGCCAGCGCCTTTGAAAAGGCATCAGCGTTAAAGCTTTGCAAATCCTCAACGCCCTCACCGACGCCAATAAAGTGAATCGGCAGTTTGAACTGATCCGCAAGGGCGACCAAAACGCCGCCGCGGGCCGTCCCGTCGAGCTTGGTCATCACGAGGCCGGTGACGCCGGCAATTTCCGTGAAGGTTTTGGCCTGGCTGAGGGCGTTCTGGCCGACCGTCGCGTCAAGCGTCAAAATCACGTCATGGGGGGCCGTTTCATCGAGCTTTTTGACGACCCGCACGATCTTGGCGAGCTCATCCATCAGCTCCTTGCGGTTTTGAAGTCGTCCCGCTGTGTCGATCATCAAAATGTCGACGCCTTTTTCCTGCGCCTCTTTCACAGCGTCGAACGCAAGTCCCGCAGCGTCGGCGCCAACCTTGCGCGCGATGACGGGCGCGCCTGTCCGCTCGCCCCAGACCTGAAGCTGTTCGATCGCCGCCGCCCGGAAGGTGTCGCCGGCGGCGAGCATCACCGATTTCCCGTCATCGGCGAATTTTTTCGCGAGCTTGCCGATCGTTGTCGTCTTCCCGGCGCCGTTGACCCCGACCATGAGAAGGATGTGGGGCTTTTTCACGCCGTCGATCAGAAGCGGTTTTTCGAGCGGCGCGAGGGTTGCGGCGACCTCGTTTGCCAGCGCGGTGCGCACCTCTTCGTCGGTGATGTCCTTGTCGAACTTGTCTCTGGCGAGCGCCGTTGTAATCCGGGTCGCGGCGGGCACGCCCAGAT
>JAUIEG010000063.1 GCA_030428745.1 Alphaproteobacteria bacterium | reverse complement strand
CTTGCGGCGCATGCGGCGGACCTCGCCAAGGGCCACCCGGCGGCGCAGGTGCGGGACGACGCCGTCTCCCGCGCGCGCTTCGATTTCCGCTGGGAGGATCAGTTCAATCTCGCCTTGGACCCGGAAACCGCGCGCGACTATCACGACCAGACACTCCCGAAGGAGGCGCACAAGGTCGCCCATTTCTGCTCCATGTGCGGGCCGAAATTCTGCTCCATGAAGATCACGGCCGAGGTCCGCGACTACGCCGCGGGCATGAGCGACAATGAGAAAAAAGACCTCGAAAAGCTCTCCGAGCAGGGCATGAAGGAAATGTCGGAGAAATACCGCGAAATGGGCTCCGAGCTCTATCTTGAGGAAGAGGCGGTCAAGAAAGCGAATGAGGGGTTGTAACTTCGCATAATTCCTCACTGTTTAAACAAAATAGATTGGCAAATACCTTTGCCAATACTCGTGCGCGACTATAATCTGCGGACAGACATTATCCGGGGGCTTTTATGCGACGTTTTGGGGCGGTTGCCTTTGTTCTGGTGTTGGCGGCGATTGGCGCGGGCAGCTATCTCTATCTGAAAAAAGAACCTCAGGCGGAGTTTACGTCTGCGGATGCGGGCGCAAGGTTCGCTGAACTTGAAGCGCTGGCGGAAAGCGCTGCCGACGGCGCGCCTGCCAGCGAAGATGACTTGCGTGCGCTGGCGGATGTTCTTGGCGGCTTCGCCTCAGTCGACCTGGGCGCCATCGAAGAGGGGCCTGACGGCGCCGTTGCGCGCGGCGTGGTGATTAGTTTCAGGGACATGGATGAGGCGGGTTTTCGCATCGACGAATTGCGCGCTTGGGGCGTCAATGACGGCGCGGCGCCGGGTGATCCTTTCGCCGACCGCATTGACGCTCGCGGGATTGAAATGTTCGGCCTCGAGACGCTCGTCGAGAAGCAGGTGGACGCCTATATGGACGTGTTCGAATCGAGCGTTGCAGAGATGGCGCCCGAAGCTGAGCTCGAAACCGCCTTTGAGACGAGCATTGAAAGTTACGATCTCGTCGCGGACCGGATCGTGGTCGACGGGCTGGCGGTTCATGAAGCCGCCACCGCTGACGCGGCGGTGAACGATGAGAACTCATTCATGACGGTGATGAAAATGATTGCCGACTCGAACCGCCTGACGAGCTTTGACGCATCCGCCATCTATGGATTGCGCATCAATCTGAAAATGGAGCAACCGACGGGTAAGACCGCGGTGATCATGACGGCGCCCGTCGCAGTGGCTTCCAACTGGCGGCGCGGCGATATTGATTACAGCGCGTTCCGGGACTTTGAGTACGCCTTCGACATGGAGGTTGCGGTTCCCGAAACCGTTGACGCCGTGACCGGCGAAACCCAGCCGGCAGTGGGCATGCCGATGCAAATGAGCGGCGGCTATGATGTCTTCTCTGTCGAAGATGTCCGGCTTGCGCGGCTTTATGCTTATCTCGCCGATCGCGCTGCGCCGCCCGTGAGCGAGACCGATCTCATGAGCCTGGGGGTATGGCGTGTCCGCGGCGAGCGTCAGACCTTTGGCGATCATGTAATCTCCTCAACCGAGGAGGCGATGTTCGACCTGTCGAAGTTTCACTGGCTCATACCGACGGATATCCGCATGACCGCCCGCGGCGGGCGCTACAATCTGAGCGCACTGTTTGAATATATGGAGGAGGCCTATCTTCAGGGCGGCGGCGGCGACAGTCCTGAAGAAATGGAAAAAGTAACTGCGGCGTTTGAGAAGACCGGACTCGATGTAATTTCTTATGACTTCGATGCAGCCGCGACATGGGCCCACGACACGGGCGCGGCGACGTCGAAGATGGATATCGTCGCGGACGACTTGGGCGACTGGCGCCAGTCATTTGAAGGTACGCTGCCCGACTTTGAGGGCGTGAAGACCATGATCCCGGCGGCGGGCGAGGCTGTCGACTGGGCGGCGGTGACGCAGACATTGATGGACATGTCTGCGCTCGGCAAGGCGTCGGTCGTGCTGGCGGACAAGGGCGGTCTCGACAAAGGCTTCGCCATCGCGGTCGAGTTCGCAAATCTCGCGCCGGAAGATGATGCGAGCGGGGCCATGCTGCGGGGCGCCGATCCGGCCGATCTGCGCATCAGTTCGGCGGCGATGATGCGGCTGATGGGGCCGCAGGCTGCGCAAAACTTTCCGCCTGCGGCCGACTATATGACGGCCGTTGCTGACTTTGTGCAGAAAGGCGGCGTCCTGCGCATAGAAGCGAACCCGCCCGGGCCGGTGACGATGGCTTTGTTCGAAAGCGAAGCGGAGGCGATGCAAACGGACCCTAGCCGCCTCGCTGATCTTCTTGGGCTCAGCGTGGTACATGAACTCGCGAAGTCCAACGACAAGTAGCGTGTTTTGCGTGTGGCGCAGCGTACTGATTGAAGAGATTCTCCGCGTCAGTGATTGAGGGACGCATGGGGCGGCGGCTATTATACCCCCATTCCGGAACCCGTGGATAAAAATTCACCACCTTTTTTCCTCCCTTATACTGCGCGGCAGTCCGGACATTGAGAGGCGGTGAGGCCTGCCGTTCCTACTGGTCCGGATCGCGGCGCGCAGGGCGCGAGGGTTGCGAAACGGAAATCCTCGCGCGCTGGCCGGTCGCAGAGGCCGGGCTTTCTGACGGCATTTCAACTCTGGCGCGTAAAAACCGTCAGGGGTCGTCATTACGGCCGGTCCCGCCGATGCTGAACAACGCCGCAAATGCGGGGCGTGATGCGCCCTTAAAAACTTAAAAGTGCGATGGACGTTTCACGCCCCGCACCTCTCCTCTGATGCGTTCGGTTCCCTCGGGAGCGCGGCGAGGTTCGGTTATGTGCGCTTGTTCCGGGCCCTGAACGCCGTTAAGCCGGAGGCAATCTCGAAAGGAATTTGCTCATGCCTTATGCGCTCTTGTCTGTCGGCCTGATGGGCCTGTTGGTGTTTCTCCTCGGGTTCAATGTCAGCCGCATTCGCGGCTCGGTGATGCACACCCAGCATGAGCATGAAGGCGATCCGAAAAGCCCGCTCAGAAAGGCGATCCGCGCCCATGGCAATTGCATCGAATATGCGCCGATGCTGTCGCTGTTGATCCTTGCGCTGGGCTTGCGCCTGCCGTTGATGCCCTTATGGGTGGCGGCGCTGATGCTCGCCGCCGTCGCCGCGCGCTATATTCACGCCGTTGGGGTGCTGACGAGTGAGAGCATTCACACGGCGAACCCCTTAAAATTCATCGGCGCGCTCGGCACTTATATCACCGGCGCTGTCCTCTCCATTGTGCTGGTCGTGCACGCAGCGTCTTTGTTCTAGCGCGGGGGAGATTATCCGCCCAGATTCATCGCCAGAATGACGACGCCGAGGACAAGGCATAATCCGTAGACCGCCTTTGACAGCGCTTCGGGCGACGCGCCTGCGGTGATGCGCCGGCCGATAAAGCTCGCAATGACGACGCCGGGAATGCTGGCGGCGCAGGTGACAAGCAACTCCCGGCTCCAGAAACCGGCGACCGCGTGGCCCGCCGCGACCATGATCGCCACGGGCAAGAAGAACGCCTGCGTCACCGCGAGAAAGCGTTCCGGCGGCCAGCGGCGCATGGCGCCGTAGAAAATGATCGGCGGGCCCGGAATATTATAGGCGCCGCCGAGCAAGCCGCCTGCGAAACCGGCCGGGAAGCGCCAGCGCCGGTCCTTGATTTCGATCGCCGCCGGGCGCGCCAGGGAAAAGACGCTGAAGGCGATGATGATGATGCCGAGCGCGATGAGGAGCGGTCCGCGCGGCGCATGGGCGAGGAGAAAAACGCCGAGGGGAACGCCCGCTGCGGCGGCGGCGATCAGCCCGGCGGCCTCGCTGAGATGCAGGCCCTTACGGTTCTGGATCAGCATCACGGTGCTCAAGGCAATGCCGCTGAGCGCCACCAGCGCGGCCGCCGAAGGCGCATCCATCAGCAGCGCCAGCGCCGGCATGGCGACCAGCGCGAAGCCAAACCCCACAGCGCCCTGCAGGATGGCGGCGACGAACAGAATAAGGAGAATCCAGACCATGAAAGCGGTTTAGCGGGTTCGGCCCGGAAGGAAGCGCCATGATGCGCAGCAATCCGGTTCCCCGGCTGTCATTTGCCTGCTACATTCGCGGCGGCAATCGGGGGAGAGCCGGCTTTGCGCATTTTGATTTTGATTGCGGCGATGATCGTTGCGGCGCCGGTTTTGGGCCTTGGCGGCGTCTATCTCTTGAGCGATGCGAAATTACGCGATGTGACGCGCGATCCGCCGTTCGATGCGCCGATCCCGACGGACGCCGCCTCTATCGAACATGGCCGCCATATTGCGCGCACGCGCGGCTGTTTCGGCTGTCACGGGCAACAGCTTCAGGGCAAGAATTTTGACGAGCAATGGGACTGGCCGGAACGCGCGGTCGCGCCGAACCTGGCGCTTTACGCGCGCGAGCATGACAACGCGACGCTGGAAGCGGCGATCCGTCAGGGAATTGGCGCAAACGGCAAGGGGTTGGTCTCGATGCCGTCTTATAATTTTACACGCATGACGGACGAAGACCTTGCCTCGCTGATCGCGTTTTTGCGCTCGGCGCCGGTAGTGGAAATCGATTTGCCAAAACCGAAACTCGGCTGGATCGCGCGCTGGAGTTTTGTTACGGGCGAAGAAACGCACTTTGCAGAATGGGCGGATGCGGCGCCGCCTTTGCGTGTTGATGCTGAGGCTGAGCCCCAGCGCGCCTTCGGCGAATATCTCGCCATGACCATGTGCAACGAGTGTCACGGGCTCGATCTGCGCGGCGCGACATTATGGGATGCGGTGACGCCTGATCTGATCATTGTCTCCGCCTATTCGCGTGAGGAGTTCGAAAAGCTGATCACCACCGGCGTCGCCATGAGCGGGCGTGAGTTGGGCTTGATGCGGCTGGTGGCGCCGGACCGGTTTCCTGAGCTGTCTGAGCAAGAGATCGACGCGCTTTATCTCTATCTCACCTCGCTGGTGGACGAGCCCGTTCCTGATGGGGTGTTCTGGCGGCCCTGAAACTCGCCGGGCCGTTTATGGCGCAGGAATCGGGTTGACGATCCGCATCCGCCCTACCGCGCGCCCGTCTTTCCCGCTAAGGAAGCGCTGTAATGTTCCCGTCTCGCGGGGACCAGCGGAGAGAGACATGACTGACGAAACGCCGACCTACAGCTTTGAAACCGCGCAGATCCATGCAGGCGCCGCGCCGGACCCGACGACGAAATCGCGGGCGACGCCGATCTATCAGACCACATCTTATGTCTTCGACGATGTGGATCAGGCGGCCCGGCTCTTCAATCTCGAAGAATTCGGCAATGTCTATACGCGGATCATGAATCCGACGACGGATGTCCTCGAACAGCGGGTCGCCGCGCTTGAGGGCGGCACGGCGGCGCTCGCCGTCGCGTCAGGTCATGCGGCGCAGCTTACGGTGCTGCATACGCTCTTGGAGCCGGGGGATCGTTACGTCGCTGCGCGACAGCTTTATGGCGGCTCGGTCAATCAGTTCGATCACGCCTTCAAACGCTTCGGCTGGGAGGTCGACTGGGCGGACGGCGCGGACCCGGAAAGTTTCCGCAAAGCCGTGGGGCCGAAAACCAAAGCGATCTTCATCGAAAGCTTCGCCAACCCTGCGGGCGCGCCGACGGATATTGCGGCGATTGCCGCCGTCGCCAAAGAAGCCGGCGTGCCGCTCATCGTCGATAATACGCTGGCTTCACCTTATCTCTGCCGCCCGATTGAGCTTGGCGCCAATATCGTCGTCCATTCCCTGACAAAATTCCTGGGCGGGCATGGCACCTCCATGGGTGGGGTGATCGTCGATGGCGGCAATTTCGACTGGTCGTCGGATGCGCGCTTCAAGCATCTCGTCGAGCCCAACGCCGATTACCATGGCGTCGAGTTTTATCCGACCTTCGGGCCGATTGCGTTCGCCATCGCTTGCCGCGTGCTTGGTCTGCGCGCGCTTGGTCCGGCGATTTCGCCGTTCAATTCATTCATGATTTTGCAAGGGATTGAGACATTGTCCTTGCGTATGGAGCGTCATTGCGAAAACGCGCTGAAGGTCGCGCAATATCTTGAAGGTCACGACAAGGTCGCCTGGGTGGCGTATGCGGGGCTTGAATCGAGCCCGCATTACGCGCTGATGAAAAAGGTCGCGCCCAAGGGCGCCGGCTCAGTGTTCACTTTCGGCCTTAAAGGCGGCTATGGATCCGGCGTTGAGGTCGTCAAGAACGTGAAGCTTTTTAGCCATCTCGCCAATGTGGGCGACGCCAAAAGCCTGATCATCCATCCGGCGTCAACGACCCATCGTCAGTTGACGGATGAACAAAAAGTCGCCGCCGGCGCCGGGCCTGATGTCGTGCGCCTTTCTGTCGGCATTGAAACCGCAAGCGACATCATCGCCGACCTCGACCAAGCGCTGGCGAAAGCATAGAACGCCGCGCACGGATGAAAAAGAGAAGCTTTTCCGTATCTTGGCGTGTATTTGTGTGTTAAGAGCGAACTTATGGCGTGTGCTGGTGTTAGCGCCGGGGAAGATTAACGTAAGAGGGTCCATTATGAACACGAAACGACTTTTGATGAGCGCCGCCTTTGTTTTCGCCGCCACGGGGCTAGCCGCCTGCGGTGAGCCGACCGCGGAAGAAAAAATGGAAGAAGCTGCTGACGACGCCGCTGATGCTGCGGAGGAAGCGGGCGAAGACGCCGAGGATGTGGCCGATGAGATGGGCGACGCTATCGACGAGACCGCCGAAGATATTGAAGAAGGCGCAGAAGACGCCGCTGATGACGCCAGCGACGCTGCTGAAGAAGCGGCCGACGAGTTCGGCGATGCTGTGGATGAAGCCGCTGAAGAAATGGAAGATGAAGTTGAGGAAGAGCCGCAAGGCTAACGCTCAACAGATGATCAGTGAGAAAACCGGCGCCGTCGAGCGCCGGTTTTTTTATGCGCCAACCAGCCAGAGCACGAAGGGTATGGTGAGTATGGAAAGCATAATGCCAAGCGCGATGGCGCCGGAAACGGCGGCGACGCTAGCATTGAATTTTACGGCGAAAAGATAAGGGTTCATGCCCGTGGGCAGGGCCGCGAAAAGCGTTACTAGCGCGGTCTCTCGCGGCGGCAGATGAAACACAAAATACGCAAGCGCCCAGGCGATGAGCGGGAACACAGCCATTTTGAGGATCATGATGGTCGCGACCCCGGCTGCGGCGCCGCGCAAGGGGTAAGCGGCGACGGCAAGGCCAAGGGCGAAGAGCCCCGTCGGGATCGCCGCATCACCGCCGAGATCGATAATCCGCGACCCAATTGCGGGCATTGTCCAGCCGCCTGCGTTCCATAATGCGCCGGCGGCGAGTGCGAGCACCACCGGGTTCTTCGCCAGCGAGACGAGAACGCCGCCCGTTGTCGCCGCAATATTGATCCCGTGTTCTGCGTTCGAGAGTTCGGCCCAAAGGGTCCCCACAAACCAGTGGCTGGCTGCATGAACCGCGATGATCAATGCGGCGATGATGAGGCCCTCTTCTCCGAAGGAGAGATAGGCGATCGACAGCCCCATCATGCCGAGATTCCCGAAGGTCGATGCGAATGCGGTGGCCGACCCGCCAGCATCGCCAAGGCCCTGAACGCGCTTGGCGCCGAGCGCGACAATGAGCCAGATCATCCCGGCGGCGGTGTAATAGGCGCCCCATACGCCTGTCGCCGAAACGCTCATCTCCACCGACTGCATGGTGCGAAACAGCAGCGGCGGAACGCAGAAATAAAGGACGAAGTCGTTGAGCCCCTTGGCGCCCTCGCGGCCGATAAGCCCGGACTTCGCAGCGGCGTAGCCGCAGGCGATGAGGAAAAAGACAGGCGCGACGATGGTGAGAATAGCGGTCATGGGCTTCCTGATGAGGAGCGATGTCACTATTGCCGGAGAATGTCGAGATGAGCTGCGGTGAGTAGACGCCTCGCCATAGGGGCGTCGCTCGCGCTATAAGACGATCATGATCCTCGCTTTTGACAATATTCTCTCACCCGAAGCCGTGCGCGATGCGCGGGCCGCCTTTGAACGCATCGCCTTTCGCGACGGTCGCGCCAGCGCCGGGGCGCAGGCGAAGCTCGTCAAAGATAACGAACAGGCTGTCCCCGACGATCCGGAGGCTGCGCCTATCCGGAAAATGATCGGCGATGAGATCTTCCGGCATCAGGAATTTCGGCTCGCAACGCGGCCGGTAAAATTGTCGCCGATAATGCTGAGCCGATACAAGCCGGGCATGTCCTACGGCGCCCATGTGGATCATCCGATTTCCGGCGGCGGGCAAATGCGCCGTGATGTGTCTTTCACGTTGTTCCTCAACGAACCGGATGCTTATGACGGCGGTGAGCTCATTATCATGGATGGCGTAGGCGAGCTCGACGTCAAGCTGCCGGCGGGATCAATGATCGTCTATCCGTCAACGAGCCTGCACCGTGTTGCGGAAGTCACGCGCGGCGAACGCCTCGCCGCCGTTGGCTGGGCCCAGAGCATGGTGCGCGACGCAAAGAGGCGGGAAATCCTTTACGATTTGAATGTGGCGCGGCTCGATCTTTTCGATCAATACGGAAAGTCGAAAAATTCAGACCTGCTCGCCAAGGCGTCGGCCAATTTGTTGCAGATGTGGGCGGATGTGTAGGCGGCTTTATTCAAGGACGAGGATCGGGCAAAGCTCAGCCAGCGGATAACCTTCACTTTCGGCGAATTCCACTCGGGTGAAAGTTTGCGCCGCCATCTCGCCAAGCCACGATCGCGGGGGGAAGCCGACGGAATAGGTCGCGGATTTCATGCTGTCGATGCGGTCGATTTCATCCCGGCGCCAGCCGGTTTTTTCAGCAAGCGCTTTGCGGTCAGGAAAAAGGCTATCGAACATGAGCGCCAGGTCGCGGATGGGAAACACGTAATTCGGCTGTAACGCCGCCATCGCCATCGCCATGCGCATTCGAAAGCACAACGGGTTCGCATCGGGCGTCGCCAGGCTCTCAATGATGTCTTTTATTGTTTCAGGAGGTTCCGGTGCGCAAAAGCATCGAACGGCCAAAACGCCGCCCGGCGCGAGAACCCGTCGCGCTTCGGGGAACAGTTTGGACAAGCCGTTGGCGGCTGAGGTGAGTGAACCGTCGCCTATGATCGCGGTGAACTTGCCGTCGCTGAAAGGCATAGATAGCCAATCACCTAATATGGCGCGCCGATTTTCATCCGCTTGCGGCCAATATTCGTCGATCATTTTTGCTGTGCCGTCCAGCGCTGTCAGGCGCTCTCCAAGCCGCGCATATTGCGGCGTGGCGCCCAGCATCAGGACATTCTGGTTATTTTCGGCAATGAGTCGGTTAACCCTGTCGACATCCGGCGGGGATGGAAGCATGGGCGCTCCCATTCTTGCGTAAATATTTGCTAGGTTTGTCCAATCATTAGTCATATGACGACAATATTTCCCGGCGTTTTTTGGGCTGGGTGTAGGAACAATATGTGCAAGATTGGGGCCTATGGCCAGAATCG
>JAUIEG010000773.1 GCA_030428745.1 Alphaproteobacteria bacterium | reverse complement strand
ATCATTTCCAATTCGCTCTCCAATCTCGACAAGGCGGAAGCCTACGGGTTTGAAGGAAGCTTCGACTGGGCGCCGTCACCCGCTTTCACGCTCGGTGGGTCGATGACGCTGCTCGAAACTGAAATTTCGCAGACAACAGACATTGGCGGCAACGCGGCGCTGTTCGACGGCAATCCACTGCCCTTCGCCTCGGAGGTCTCGGCGACCGGCTTCGCCCGCTATGTCCGCGAGCTTGGGGGCGGGGTCAGTTTCGCCCTGCAGGCGAACGCCAAATATCAAAGCGCCTTCTATCTCGACGCCGAAGGCCTCGATGACCGCCGTCAGGAGGGCTACACCATTGCTGACGCCGAGGCGGCGCTGGTCTTCGACAATGGGCTGGAGCTTGCGCTTCGGGGCCGCAATCTCCTCGACAAGGACTACGCGGTCTCGGGCTTCGGCTTCATTGGCTATAACGTCTTTGTCGGCCCCCCGCGGACTTGGGAAGTCGCGATCCGCAAGAGCTTTTAAGGCGCGCCGGCGAAGCGGGCTGAGCCCGCTTTTCGCCGGGCGCAAAAAATGCGACTTTCGCGCCCATGACCAACAAGAACAGTTTTGGCCTTTCCAAGGGCGACCGGCTCACCTGGCGCTATGAGGTGATGGAGCGCATCGGCTCGGGCTCGGAAGGGGAAGTCTACAAGATCCGCGAAAAGGCGACGGGCCTCACCCGCGCGGCGAAGCTCTATTTTGAGACCAAGGAAAAGACGGCGCCGGTCTTTATCCGCCATGCGCGCAAGCTCGATGCGCTGAGGGACTGCGACATCGTCGTCAAATATCTCCACGCCGAAGAGGTGTGGATCAATGACCGCTTCATCTACTGCATGATCTCGGAATATTTCGAGGGCGCGCTTTTAGAGGATCTCTTGAAGACCTATCGCGGCGGCCGCATGCCGGCCTTTGAGGCGCTCAGTCTGATCTACGCCTTGACCATCGGCATTGAGGAAATCCACGCCCGCAAGGAATTTCACGGCGATCTTCACAAGGGTAACATCTTCGTTGAGCGGATGGGCGTCTTCTTTAAGTTACGCACCATCGATTTTCACGACTGGGGGCGCACCCCGGCAGTGGAGCGCCGCTCGGACATCTTGTGCGTGGCGCGGCTGCTTTACGACATGGTTGGTGGGCGCGAACATTACAAGAAACAGCCCCAGGCGATCCGCGACATCTGTATGGGCAATCGTTCCGACTTGATCCTCAAGAAGTTTCCGACGGTGTTTCACCTTCGGGCGCATCTGGAGACTTTTGAGTGGTAGCGATAAAGCCCGACGAAGCGGTGACGACAGTCTAGTCCGCGAACCTAGCCCGCTTTTTCGCCAGCGCCGATTGTTTCAGGAACAGCTTCACGAGCGGGCGCGAGGTGAGGCGCGCGGCGAAGACGCCAAAGGTGACGGCGACGGCCCCGACGGTGAGGATCCCGTCCTGGGCCACGATGGACGGCGCGTCGAACAGGGAAATCAGGAACAGGGCCGAGGCCGCGCCGGGGGCGCCGCCGAACCAGGCGAGGAACATCTGGCTCTCGCGCGGCAGGCTCGTTTTCTTGAGCGCCGCGAGGCGGGGGCCAGCCCGCATAATGGTGACTGCGGCGACGGCGAAGAGGATGGTCAGAAGGTCAGCCTGGAACACCCGCGGGGCCAGCGCCACGCCAAACGCGACATAGGCGAGCGGCGCCACGACCCGCTCCGCCATGCGACGAAGCCGGACACGGGTGACGGCGAGGGCGCTCGATTGCTCGCCCCAAAGGAGGC
>JAUIEG010000772.1 GCA_030428745.1 Alphaproteobacteria bacterium | reverse complement strand
CCTGGACCGGTGGTCCGCAAAAACTCGGCGAGCGCGGCCGCGTGTCGAAGTTCAACCAGAAATTCGGCTCTTTCGGCCTGAAAAAATAAGCGTCGCCACAGCGCTAAAAGCAAAAGCGGGCTCTGGGGCCCGCTTTTTTTGTGTCGCCGGTTTTGATGGGCTGAGCCTAGCGCCCGCCAAAGGCTTTCAACAGCGCACGCTGCTGCGCGGCGGCGTCATTTTTTTCGTCAGCGCCTGCGCCTTCGGTGAAAAGCTCCCGGTCAAGACGGCTGATGCGGCTATAGAGCTGATGCGCCGCATCGATAAGACCGACAAGGCGCTCAGGCAGGCCCTCAGTCTTGAATTTCACCGACGCCGCTTCCGATGGCGTCAGCCGGTATTTGGCGTCGCTCGCCTCGCCCAGCACCATCTCGCCCTCGCGCACAGCGCGCAGGACCAGAAGCCAGGAGGCGATCTGCATCAATTGCGTGGTTAACCGCATGGAGGCGCCGGCGTAAGCGAGCGCCACATCGCGGGACAGATTCTTCGAAGCGTCACGCCCTTCGCCATCGAGATAATTCGCTGTCTCTTCGACCAGCGCCATCCCCTCGCGGAAAGTGCGCGCAAACAGTTCCGATTGAACGAAACTCTCCGCGCCGCCCGCCCCGGCTTCTTCAGAGTCTTCGATGCCCATAATTCTCATTCGTTCCGCTTTCTCTAGGATGCCGCCCCGGAAGGCGGCTGACAAGCGGGACTTCCCACTTGCCCTTAATTCGTCGCCCCGCCATGACCGAAAGGACACGGGGGAAATGCTCCTGGAGCAATATGAGCAATGGCCATGCCAGCAACCATGAAGGGAAAGGCGCGCATTCCTGACGCCAAAGGGTGTGTTCTCGGCGTTGATGGCTGCCGCGCCGGCTGGGCGGTCGTCAGCATTAACCTTTATGACAATGCCGTCAGCGGATGGATCGCGCCCTCCTTTGCAGAAGTTTTGAGCCTGGAACAGGCGGCGATGATGATCGTCGACATGCCTATCGGGCTTTCTGACCACACGCCGCGGGCGTGTGAAACAATGGCGCGTAAGCTCCTCAGTCCATTGCGCCACGCCAGCGTCTTTTCCTCCCCCAAACGGCCAATGCTTTCCTTCACCCAATATGAAGAGGCCAACGCCTGGGGCAAACACCATTGCGGCAAAGGGCTTTCAAAACAGGCGTGGATGATCTCCCCGAAGATCCGTGAGATCGATGACGCCATCACGGCTGACGATCAGACGCGTCTTGGCGAAGGCCATCCCGAAATCGCATTCACGCGGTTGAATGACGGAAGACCCTGCGCGCATCCGAAGCGTAAACCCGAAGGACAGGCGGAGCGGCGCGCGCTTCTAACACGCGCAGGCCTCCCACAAGCTGAAGATCTGCACCAGTCCTTGCGCGCAGGACATGGGGCGAAGGCGCTTGGGCGCGACGATATCTACGACGCGGCCGCGCTCGCCCTCACCGCCAGAGCGCGTCTAAACGGTGATGCGCTTCATCTCACTGATAAGACACGCGATGCGCGCGGTCTCGTCATGGAGATTTGGGGTTAAACCCTATTCGCCGGTCTTCAGACGGCGATAGATGATTGCTGAGAAGGCGAGCTGCGCGCCGTAGACCACCGCGTAATAAAACACCGTCACCGCAAAATAGATGAACCCCATCAGCCCTGCGATGATGGCGAAGGCGCCGCCGGCGCCGCCAAGGCCCATCAACAGTTCAATTACAGAACTGAAAAGCTCGTAGACGATGCTGATGAGGATAATCATC
>JAUIEG010000771.1 GCA_030428745.1 Alphaproteobacteria bacterium | reverse complement strand
AACAGCAGCGATCACCCAGATTACGTAATGCCAACGCTTCGGTTTCCGTTCCGCAGGGATCGTTCGATTGCCTGCTATAACGGCAATAGGCCCGAAATAGAGAAAAGCCATCAAGATGATGACAATTGCGACCGCAGAGTACGCGCCTGCTAAATATTGCCCGAGGAAATGCATTGCCGCAAAAGGCAGCGCTAACGCAAGCATCCATATCGCGACGCCAAACCGCGGACGCCCAACATAGAAATAACCCAACCCCACACCGAGCAAACCCAAAAGGGCCGCCACCCAATAGTGGCGTTTCACGGTCTCATTCGATGCTTCCGTCATTGCTTTCGCCCCCGCGACCACAAGGCGCTATCCCTCGCCCCAACTTAACGATAGGAAAAAGCTGAGCTTTTGTCGCTAGTTGATTGCTGATGTTTTCCGCCCTTGCCGATTACGCCCGCCTTCTCCGCGCCGGCTGGACCCTGTCCCGCCGGGATGCGCTGATCCCCCATGAATATGCGCATCTGGCCCCGGCGCCGGTCAGGCTGTTCGGCGCGCTGACGCGGATCGGCGCCAGCCGCAAGGGCCGCCCCGGCGAGCGCCTCGCCCATGCGTTCGAAAAACTTGGGCCCGCCTATGTGAAGCTCGGCCAGTTCATGGCGACGCGGCCCGACATTATCGGTTTTGAACTCGCCGCCGATCTCGGCCGTTTGCAGGACAAGATGCCGGCGTTTTCTGAAACCGAAGCCCGAAAGGAGATCGAGGCCGCCTTCGGCAAGCCCGTGGATGCGCTGTTCGACGATTTCTCCGCCCCCATCGCCGCGGCGTCGATTGCGCAGGCGCATCAGGCAAGATTGAAAGACGGCCGCAAGGTCGCGGTCAAAATCCTCCGTCCACGGATTGAACAGAAGGCCGGTGAAGAATTCCGCGCCTTCGCCCGGGCCGCGCGCAATCTCGAAGCGATCTCGAAAACCGTGCGCCGTATGGAGCCGGCGAAGTTCGTGGAGACCCTGAAAGCCGCCGCCGCTATCGAACTTGATTTGCGCATGGAGGCGGGCGCGGCCTCAGAGCTTGCCGAGGATCTCGCGGGCGAGGCGCGCGTGCGTGTGCCGGAAGTGATCTGGCCCTTCACCGCGCGGCGCATTCTCACCGTGGAATGGATCGACGGCACGCCCATGGGCGATTTGCCCGCGCTCGATGCGCGCGGGATCGACCGCAAGGCGCTGGCGAAGCTCGTTATCCATGTGTTTTTGAAACAAGCGCTGCATACCGGCTTTTTCCACGCCGACATGCATCAGGGGAACCTGATCGTCGACAATGAAGGCCGCCTGGCGCTCGTCGATTTCGGCATCATGGGCCGGCTCGACGAGAACACCCGCAATGTTTTCGCCGAGATCATCTACGGCTTCATCACCCGCAATTACGCCCGCACGGCGGAAGTCCACTTCTCCGCAGGCTATGTGCCGCCGGGTCATTCCATGGAGGCCTTTGCGCAGGCCTTGCGCGCCGTGGGCGAGCCTTTACAGGGGCGCAACGCGGCGCAGGTCGACATGTCCCGCGTGTTGCAACAGCTGTTTGACGTGACCGCTTTGTTCGACATGCATTTGCGGCCCGAACTCGTCCTCCTTCAGCGCACCATGGTGACGGTCGAAGGCGTGGCGAGATCCCTTGATCCGGAAATCGACATGTGGGCGGCGGCGACGCCCGTGGTCAAAGACTATGTGAACAAGGCCATCGGCCCCATGGCGCAGGCCGAAAAGCTGAAAACGGCCACGGCAAAGGCGATCGAAGTGGCGC
>JAUIEG010000062.1 GCA_030428745.1 Alphaproteobacteria bacterium | reverse complement strand
TTCGAAGCTGCATTTGGACCGCTGGCTGAAAACCGTCACGAGCCGCTAACGCCTGCACAACCAGCGCCCGCATCAGCTCCCGGCGCCCGCTATGACTTGCGTGACCATCTCAACGGCATAGAAAAAATGCTGGTTTCTGAAGCGCTCGCCGCCCATGGCGGCAGTCAGAAACAGGCCGCCGACGCGCTCTCCCTCACCTATGATCAGATGCGCGGCCTCGTGCGGAAACACGACCTGACCTGACGGCCGACGCTGGCTACCCTTTTACAGGCGGATCATCGCGGAACCATCCGGTCACGGCGCGGCGCACGCCGCCGGCGAAACTCGACACCTGCGTAACGGTGTGCAGATATTTGATGTCGAAAATGGTCAGCACGTTATAGCGCGGCAGATACCCTTCGGTGACGTCCTGCTTTTCATTGAGGAATAACAAAAGCCCGCCCCAGTCAGGCTGCCAGTCTTTTGTCATCCCGAGAACATAAGCCGCGCGGCGCTCGCGATCGTCGCCCAGATCAAGATGGCGCGTCAGAAAATGCGACGGGCTATAGGCGGTCGCATGCGCATCCGCCTTTGTGATCCGCTCAACACCAGTGACGCGCCGGCCGAGACCAAGCCAGCTCGGACTGTTTACAAACTCAGTAATCGTATGGATTGGATGGCCCTGGTCCCAGCCATTAAGATAGGCTTCAATTAGCGGATAGGTATGATAGAAAAAGCCGCGATTTTTCCGTGCACGCAACATGATGTCCTGAAACATGGCGTCGCGCTGTTGCTTCGGCATCGCGGAAAGCTGGGCCTGCGTAAAATGAACCGGTTTGTCGTTGGCGTCGGTCGCCAGAACGCGCCAGGGCAAATTGCCGGAAAGAATTGAGTTCAGAGCTTCTGCTGACGGCGGCGTCAGCACGTCCGGAATTTGAACGATGCCGCGTCTGGCGTAGATCCGAAAAATGGATTTTCGCCTAGCCGCCCTGGCGCCGCATTTTATCGCGGCGACGGTTAGAACTGGCCCTTGGTGATGACCGTATCGGTCGCCAACAGAGTTTCCGGATCAATCGGCGCTTTCCCGGCGGCGCGCCTGTAGTACGCTGTGAAATCGCAATCGCAGATCTCGAAAAGCTGCTGGAAACTGTCGATTACGAAATAGGTTTTCTGAAAATCATCAACCATATAAGCCGTATTCAAAACGCGCTCGAGATCGAAGGCGACACGGTTCGGCTTCGGACTTTGCACTGAATAAATCGTCTCATCTTTCGAGGACAGCATTCCGGCGCCAAAGGCGCGCAAGCCGTCTTTCGTTTTGATCAGGCCGAACTCGACAATATACCAGTAAAGCCGCGCCAGCATTTTCTGTGCGCCGTGTTCAATCGCCCTCGGCCCACCCAGACCGTATTTGCGCATATATTCCGCAAACACAGGATTGGATAAGAGCGGCACATGGCCGAAGAAATCGTGGAAAATATCCGGCTCAACGAGATAATCGAGTTCATGTTCTTTGCGCATCCACCAGGCGACCGGGAAACGACAATTAGCGAGGTGATCGAAGAAGACATCGTCGGGAATAAGTCCCGGCACCGCGATCAATTGCCACCCCGTCGCCTCGCCCAAGACCTTATTGGCGTCTTCGAGCCGCGGGATGGCGTCTCCGGCGTTCAGTTTTTCAAGGCCGTCGAAATATTCCTGCGCCGCAAAACCCGGCAGCAGCTTTTTCTGGCGATCATAGAGGAAACGCCACCGCGCCTGCTCTGCTTGCGTGTAACGGTCATAGGGCTGTTCAACGGTGTAATCCGCGCGCATGTCCTCGTAATCGCCGCGCAGCGCATGGCTGGTGTTCGCGGTGAACGGATTCTTCGGGGCCGTGGCGGTGGAATTGGTCATTTCGCTCATGGGTTGGAATATAGGGCGTTATGATTGGGATTTCTTGCCAGTTTTATTGAAAAATAAGAAAAATTTGACATAGTTTCCTGTAATTGGAAAATAAACAGGAAATTTTCCCGTGATTGATGATACCGACAAGAAAATCCTAACCCTCCTGCAGCGGGATGCCCGACTGACCAATGCGGAAATCGCGGAAAGGGTTGGCCTTTCCATCTCCGCCGCCCACCGCCGGGTGAAGCAGCTTGAAGCCTCAGGCGTCGTCAAAGGCTACGGCGCCAAGGTCGACCGCGCCGCCGCAGGGCTCTCAGTTCTCGCCTATGTTTTTGTAAAGCTCGACTCGCATGCGGAGGATCATCTCGCTGCGTTCGAAAAACAGGTGAACCTGATGGACGAGGTCGTCTCCTGCTCCGCAGTTTCAGGCGGCGGCGACTACATCCTCCAGGTCGTGGCGAAAGACATGGATAGTTTTGCGGAGATGGCGCTTAAAAAACTGGTGCGCCTGCCCGGCGTGAAGGACTCATCATCCCACTTCGTTTTGTCGAACATGAAAGAATCTGCCGGCTGGCCGCTATCCGTCTAGGGCGAAACGGACAGCGGCCGCCGGAAGCATCAGGCTTTGGGGCGTAAAAAAGCCTGACGCTGTGCAAAAAGCGACAGTTCGGCGCTTGTCAGCGCACCATTCGCATTGAGGTCTGAAGACGCGAAAATCGCATTCTGCAAACCCAAATACTCCCCCTGCTGCATTTTGCCGTCTTCGCCTGCAAAGGCGTAGAAGGTGTGGCGGGCGACGGCGTCAATGCGCGTCTGCTCCACATCGCCAAGCGCCAGCGGCGCCGCGATGGGCAGTGCGATTGTTTTCACGCCTTCTTCGTCTTCCACGGAAATAAATCCGTTGAGATTGGCAAGCTCGGCGGTAACGACCGTCATCGCTGCAAACTCGTTCACGTCGAGAACGTCATCGCCATTGCGGTCGGCGCGGGTGAAAACCGCCTGCGCATGAACGGCCGCATCGGACCGTGACAGCGCAGTCAGCGCGCCGTCGTCATAAGCGCCGCCCGGCTTCAACCCAGCATAAGAAGCCGCGGCGACAGCGACAGTCGCAAAAGCGGCGGTGACGGCGTTCATGAAGATGGTGGCGGGCATAACGTCCTCTCCTCGTGTCTCATCCTCACGATGAGCTTGGACAGAGGCCGATCTGCGAAGAAATTAAGGATTTATGCGGGCGGGCGCTCCCGCTCTTGGGCGGGAATGGGGCGATTGGGGCGAAAAGCCGGCAAATTCAACCAAGGGCTGAAAAGGAGGGCGGAAAAGCCCGTCATTCGCTCTATTCCGCAGGCTGTACTGCGGTTTCCAGTTCGGACGCTTCGGGGGCTGACGCCTCGCCATGCACCCGCGCCCACCGCTCCTTGATCATCTTCGACGTCAGGCGCGAACCGTCAGGCGACCATCCCGGCGGCCC
Organism: Alphaproteobacteria bacterium; assembly: GCA_030428745.1. Taxonomy (GTDB): domain Bacteria; phylum Pseudomonadota; class Alphaproteobacteria; order Caulobacterales; family Parvularculaceae; genus Hyphococcus. The sequence goes on along the minus strand of JAUIEG010000062.1, from coordinate 6,356 downwards.
GAATGTATAACCGGCGACTTCCTTTAGCGACTTCGCCCGGAAGACGTCCTTGGCGATGCCAATCCATTCATGGAAAGAGATCACCAGCGGATTATAAGTGCCAAGGTTCTTGATGATGCCATAGCGGGGCTTTTCCGCGTCGTCTTCAGGAATGAAAGTTCCGAACATCCGGTCCCAAATGATCAGGATGCCTGCATAATTGGCGTCGAGATATTTCGGATTAGTGGCGTGATGCACCCGGTGATGGCTGGGTGTGTTGAAGATCCATTCGAACGGGCCCATGCGCCCGATCAGCTCAGTGTGAATCCAGAACTGATAAAGAAGACTGATGGCGCCGACAAAAGCGACCATCGCCGGATGAAAGCCCATCAGCACCAGCGGCGTCTTGAACAGGAGCGACCCGAGGATATTCCCTGTCCAGGTCTGGCGAAGCGCGGTCGTCAAATTGTAGTGCTGCGACGAATGGTGGATGACATGGCTCGCCCAGAACCATCGCCGTTCGTGACTGATCCTGTGCCACCAGTAATAGCGCAAATCATCAAGCGTGAGACAGATCAGCACCGCCCACCATGTGTTGGGAATTTTGAACGGCGTCAGCTCATAAGCGGCGACGAAAACAATGCCGATAACAAAAAGCCCGCCAAAAAGAGGCGCAATCTGGCTGCCGAACCCCATGAGGAGGCTTGCCGCTGAATCCCTCGCCTCGTAGCGCCCGCGGCCCGTAAGGCGCGCAGCGATGATCTCAATGAGCACGAGGACGAGAAACGCGGGAACCGCGTAGCCGATGATATCTGGAAACTCTTTTTCCATGGCCCTTATTTACCCCCGGCCGGAGCAAGTTTGCGAGCCCATTCTGCAGCGCCCTCCGCCGCGATCACGAGCGTTCTGGAGCCCGGATCGTTCGGCCGGATGACCAACGCATCCTCTTCCGCTTTGGCTCTCACTGCGACCGCAGGAAAGCGCCGGGTGACGAGATCGAGCCCCAAACGGGACACGAGGGCGATGTCGCCGCCGGCCCCTTCAGCGATCGCCGCGCGGCCTTCCCGGTCGATGAGCCAGCGCTGGGGGCGGAAATCCGGCTCATCGAAGGCGAGCCGCTCAGACGCGGATTCTAGCGTCACCGCCGCGGGGGGCGACCGGAAAACAATCCACGCCACCGCCACCATGAACGCAATGGCGCCAAGCGAGACAAGAGAGTCGATGAGGAGGTTTCCCGTCATATCGGATTTTATTCAGCCTGACTTTCAATTTGCTCGGCCACAGCCCCATGAGCAGCATGGTCGGCAAAATGCACCCCAAAGAAATAAGGCCAGATGAACAGCGCCAAAAGCCCCTTCCAGAAGCCCATTTTTAAAAAACCGACGGAAAAAAGCCAGCCAATGAACCAGACCATGCCCAACCCCGAATGCTGTTCGATCTTGATGGGTTTGCTCATTGCACAATCTCCTGTCGCCTACGTCCATGATAATGGAATGCAGCATAAGACTGTTGAGGCAGATCAAAACGAATTTTGGCAGGCGCATATCAAAACGGCGCGCCCCAAAGGGCGCGCCATTTTCTCAAAGCCTGATTTTCTAAGCCCTAGCCGACGATTTCGTCTTTCGAAAAGAAGAACTCGATTTCCTGCGCCGCGGTGTCCGGACCATCAGAGCCGTGGACGGAGTTTTCGCCGATGGACAGGGCGAATTCCTTACGGATGGTGCCTTCGGCGGCTTCCGCCGGATTGGTCGCGCCCATGATTTCACGGTTCTTTGCGATAGCGTTTTCGCCTTCGAGCACCTGAACGACGACGGGCTCGGACATCATGAATTCGACCAGTTCACCGAAAAACGGACGCTCTTTATGGACGCCGTAAAAGCCTTCCGCCTGATCCTTCGACATGCGGATCCGCTTGGAAGCGACGACGCGAAGGCCCCCCTCTTCGAGCTTGGCGATGATCTTGCCAGTGATGTTCCGGCGCGTCGCGTCCGGCTTGATGATGGAAAAGGTGCGTTCGAGCGCCATGGGTCAGTCCTCAACTTGTTGTGGAAAATCCGATTTGGCGGGTTCCTAGCAATGCTTTTGCACTGCGGCAAGCCTTAAACGAAAAGAGCGGCCCCAAGGCCGCCCTTCCCGTGAAATTAAGGGTTTTGTGACGGATCACGCCGCTTTGCCGTAAAGCTTGTCGCCTGATTTCGCCATGTCGCGGAATTTCTCCGGCGGGTTGAAGCGCCCGCCATATTTCTGGGCGAGGCTTTCCGCCTTGCGGACAAAATTATCGACGCCGATCGTGTCGATATGGCTCATGGGCCCGCCGGTCCAGGGCGCAAAGCCCCAACCGAAGATGGCGCCGAGATCGGCAGACTGCGGATCATGGACGATGCCCTCGGCGTAACACTGAGCGGCTGGAATAAGCTGGGCGTAGAGCAGCCGCTCTTTCGCCTCCTCAAGGCTCGGTTGTTCGGCCGCCGGGGGACATATCTCCGAGAGGCCTTGCCAAAGGTGCTTTTTGCCGCCTTCAGGATATTCATAAAAGCCGCCGCCCGACTTACGGCCCTTACGGCCAAGGTCTTCGACGAATTTGACAAGGAGCTGATAAGCGGGATCGCCCGACGCATCCTGACCCGTCTCTTTTGCCGTGGCGCGCGCGATACGCAAACCAAGCTCCTGAGACGTTTCATCGGTCAGCGCCAGCGGCCCGACAGGCATGCCGAGAGATTTGGCGGCGTTCTCGATGAGCGCCGGTTTCACGCCTTCTGCGACCATGCGCATGGCCTCGTTGAGATAAGGCGGCACCACACGGTTGGTGTAGAAGCCGCGCGTATCCTTCACGACAATCGGCGTTTTCTTGATCATGCGCACATAATCAAGCGCGGTCGCCAGCGCTTTATCGCCGGACTTTTCACCGGGAATGATTTCTACAAGCGGCATCTTGTCCACCGGCGAGAAGAAGTGAATGCCGATGAACTGATCAGGACGCTCCGAGTTTTTCGCAAGCCCTGTGATCGGCAGCGTCGACGTGTTGGAAGCGAAGATCACATCCTTGCCGATAACGGCTTCAGTTTTCTGGATGACGTCTTTTTTCACATCCGGATCTTCGAAAACTGCCTCAATGATGAGATCAACATCCTTGAGGTCATTGTAATCCGTCGTTGGTGTGATGCGGGCGAGCAGCGCCTCACCCTTTTCTTTCGTCACCTTGCCGCGGGAAACGCCTTTCTCGACGATCTTTTCCGAATAGCCTTTGCCTTTTTGGGCGTATTCAAGATCGCGGTCCAAGAGCACAACTTCCGCGCCGCCTTTGGCGGTGACGTAAGCAATGCCGGCGCCCATCATCCCCGCGCCGAGGACACCGACCTTTTTAAGCTCAGCGGCCGGCACGTCTTTGGGCCGCTGTTCGCCTTTCTCTGCAGCCTGTTTATTAATGAACAGGGTGCGGATCATGTTGCGCGTTTGCGCCGAAGACAGAAGCTTCAGGAAATATTTGGATTCAATCCGGATCGCCGTGTCGATAGGAACGATCGAGCCTTCATAGAGGCATGACAGGATATACTGGATCGCCGGATAATTGTGGTTTGTCTCTTTCTGCGCCATGGCGTTGGCGCCGATGAAAAACTGAACAGCGCGCGGGTCCATGGCGCCGCCGCCGCCCGGAAACTTGAAACCTTTTTTGTCCCAGGGTTGCGCGACTTTCGGATTGGCTTTGACCCATTCTTTCGCCTTCGCAACCACCTGATCAGCGGGAACGACTTCCTGCACGATCCCTTGTGCTTTCGCGGTCGCCGGATCGATGGGCTTGCCTTGCGTTGCGAGCATCGCCGCATTCTGGAGCCCGGCGAGACGCGGCAGACGCTGTGTGCCGCCAGCGCCCGGAAGAAGACCAACCTGCACTTCCGGCACGCCAAGCTGGATTTTCGGATTGTCGGCGACCACGCGGTGATGACAGGCGAGAACGATCTCAAGCCCGCCGCCAAGCGCCAGGCCATTCACAGCCGCAGCCACAGGCTTGGCGAAAGCCTCACCCTTTTGCAGCGCCTTCACCGGTTTACCGCCGGTTTCGAGCTTGCGGAAGATACTGTTCAGCGTAAACGCACTCTCGAATTGTTCCTTTTTTGACGTCGGCGCACCGCCTGCGCCGCCGCTGCCGAGCATGTTGAGATCAGCGCCGGCGAGAAAGCCGGAGGCCTTGCCCGAGGTGATGACCGCGCCTTTGACATTGTCGTCAGCAAGGAACGCATCGACCCAATTTGCAAAATCCTGCATCAAATCGGCGTCCCACACATTCATGGACTTGCCGGGAACATCAATCGTAACGAGCGCAATGCCGTCGCTGTCGACGTCAACTTTCAGTGTTTTGTAAGTCATGTTTTCCTACCCGTCCAAAATGTCTAGTTCACACGCTCGATGATCGTCGCCGTACCCATGCCAGCGCCGATGCAGAGCGTAATCAGCGCCGTTTCCTTACCTGAGCGCTCAAGCTCGTCGACCATGGTGCCCATGATCATGGCGCCGGTGGCGCCGAGCGGGTGTCCCATGGCGATCGCGCCGCCATTCACGTTGATGTCGGAATGATCGATGTCGAGCGCCTGCATGAAACGCAAAACGACGGATGCAAAAGCTTCATTGAGCTCCCATAGATCAATGTCCTTCTTATCCATGCCAGCGCGCTTCAAAGCCTTCGCCGCCGCGAATTCCGGCCCCGTCAGCATGATGGTCGGCTCCGAGCCGATCGACGCCATGGAGCGGATCCGAGCGCGCGGCTTGATTCCTAATTTCTTGCCGATTTCTTCATTGCCGATCAGCACCGCCGCAGCGCCGTCGACGATCCCTGAGGAATTGCCGGCGTGATGGACGTGATTGATCTTTTCAAATTCGGCGTATTTCTGAAGCGCCACCGCGTCAAAGCCGGGGAATTCGCCGAGCATCGCGAATGCCGGGTTGAGCGCGCCGAGGGACTGCATGTCGGTGTTCGCCCGAACGGTTTCGTCATGGTCGAGGAGGACGTCGCCAATCACGTCTTTCACCGGCATGATGGATTTTGCGAACCGTTTTTCTTTCCAGCTCTGCGCCGCGCGTTTCTGGCTCTCCACGGCATAGGCGTCCACATCATCGCGAGAGAAGCCATATTTGGTGGCGATAAGGTCGGCGGAAATACCCTGAGGTACGAAATAGGTTTTGAAGGCCGTCGTCGGATCGGTCGGCCAGGCGCCGCCGTCAGAGCCCATGGGAACCCGGCTCATCGACTCAACGCCGCCGCCGATGGTGAGATCCGCCTCACCCGCCTTCACCTTGGCCGCCGCGATATTGATCGCTTCGAGCCCGGAGGCGCAAAACCGGTTCACCTGAATGCCCGACGTCGTTTCCGGATAGCCGGCGTTGAGGATCGCGGTGCGCGTGACAACCGCGCCCTGCTCGCCCACTGGAGACACGCAGCCGAAAGCCACATCCTCGATTTCCCCGGCGTCAATCTCGCTGCGGTCGCGGATGGCTTCCAGCACCTGCGTCGCCAGGCCTACTGGCGTCACCTCGTGGAGGGAGCCGTCCGCCTTGCCTTTTCCGCGCGGAGTGCGGACTGCGTCATATATATAAGCTTCCGTCATGGGAGCGTCCTTTCGACCTTAAGGGTCTTCGCAAAATAAAACTCTTCTTGAGCGCGGGGGGTGCGCTCTCGTTCTTCTAGGCCAGTAGTTAGAACCCGAGCGGGCGGGAGGCAATGGCGCGATGCAGCAGGACAAATGCCCAATCTCACATTTTCAACCGGCCCGGCTTCAGCTAAGGCGGACGTGAAAAACCCTAGGAACCGCCCCGGAGCCACCATGCCTCACGCCGCCCCGCTCGACGCCCTTCGCAGCCGCATCCGGGACCACTATCTGGCGCCCGAGGATGTGATCATCCCTGATCTCATCACCATGACGGGCCTGGATCAGGCGACCCGGGACGCCGCCCAAAGTCGCGCCGCCGATTTTGTGAGGACCGCCCGGGCGAACGCCGAACGCTCCGGCCTTATTGATAAATTTTTACAGGAATACGGCCTGTCGACCGCCGAGGGCGTCGACGCCGAGACCCTCCGGGCCAGCCGGGTCTTCCTCGTCGCCTGCGCCAAGAAGGTCATCGCCGAGGCGCTCGATCTGCTCGGGATCGAAGCCCTCGAACAGATGTAGCTGGGGCGAGAACTCCAGACCGCCGTCAGCCGCTTGCGTCTCAAAATGAGGCGATTCGGAGCCCGAGCTGGTGTTCCCTAAGGTCCCTATTCGTCCGATTCGCGTCTCGCGCGAACCCGATCTGGACCGACAAACCCTGCCTCAGCGCTGGGTTCCGTCCCACCCGGACGCTTTTGACGGTATAGGACGATCCCCTACCTGGAGAGAAGGAGTTAG
>JAUIEG010000061.1 GCA_030428745.1 Alphaproteobacteria bacterium | reverse complement strand
CGGGCTTTCGCGCCTTGCAGATATAGCGCCCATGCAGGATCAGCCAGTGATGGGCGTGGAGCATGAAGTCATCGGGGATGATCTTTTCCAGCCCCAGCTCCACCTCAAGCGGGTTCTTGCCGGGCGCGAGCGCGGTGCGGTTGCCGACGCGGAAAATATGGGTGTCGACGGCGATGGTGGGCTGGCCGAAGGCGACATTCATGACGACATTGGCGGTCTTGCGGCCGACGCCGGGCAGGGTCTCCAGTTCTTCACGGGTCTGGGGCACCTCACCGCCGAAATCGCTGATGATCTTTTCCGACAGTGCGATCACGTTTTTCGCCTTGTTGCGCCACAGCCCGATGGTCTTGATGTAATCGCCCAGTTTCTTTTCGCCCAGCGCCGCCATTTTCTGCGGCGTGTCGGCGACGTCGAACAGGGTCTTTGTCGCCTTGTTGACGCCCACATCCGTCGCTTGGGCGGACAGCGCCACGGCGACGACCAGGGTGAACGGGTTTTTGAAATAAAGCTCGGTTTGCGGCTCGGGACTGGACTGGGAAAGACGCTCGAAAATCTTTCGCGCCTTGTCTTTTGTCATTTTGGCGCGTGTCATGTTGGGCGACCTGGCTCTCTTGGAAGGGGTGGCGCGACCATAACGCGCGCTTCTGCGAGGTAAAGTTCTGCGCGAAGTGAATTGCGGGGCGCGCGGCTCGCCACTATGTTTTCCCCATGCCGCGCATCCGCCATTACGAAACCATGGCCCCGGTTCAAAAGGGGCGGGCCTCCAGCGCCTCGGGGCTGGACGACATCGCCGACGGGCGGAGCCTTTTCGATGCGGTGCTCGCGCCCAACCGGTCGCTGCCGAATACGGGATTCGCCGCAGTCATGGCCATCGTCATCGTCTCCAACCTCTTTTTCGGGACCTATTTTTTCATGAAAGGGGCCTGGCCGGTTGTCGGGTTCTGCGGGCTCGATGTGTTTGCGGTCTGGCTCGCCTTCAAATTGAGTTACCGTCAGGGCCGGCTGCGCGAGCGGGTGCGGGTCACACAAGAGGATATGTGGGTGGCGCGGGTCCTGCCCTCGGGCCACGAGACGCGCTGGCGGCTCCAGCCCTTCTGGACCCGGGTCTTTATCGAACGGCCCGTGGGCCATGAAAGCCAGGTGCGGGTGACGTCGAAGGGGGAAACCCTGATCCTGGGGTCGTTCCTGTCCCCCGATGAGCGGGGCCGGTTCGCCGAAGCCCTGTCAGACGCCTTGGGAAAAGCGCGGGGCTAGGCTACATGGAGCTTCCTCGAAACGAACAGGATCCAGATGCTCGGCTTTTTCCTTGTTGTGTTTGCGCTGCTCGCCCTGGCGGGCGGGCTTTATTGGCGCTGGCGGGTGAAAATCGCCGAAGAAGTCGCCGAGGGCGCCGCAATCGAATGGGCGCATCTTCAAAAGCATGAGCCGGAGTTTCTCGAAGGGATCACCGAGGAAAAATTCCGTGAGGTTTATGCGCGGGTGCACACGCCGCGGTTTCCGAAATATGCGCTTGGCGCAATCGCGTCTTTTTTCGTATCGCTGCCGGTCACATTCGCTGCGCTGAGTATCGGGCTGTGGGCCGCGAGCGCCGCCGGCTTTATTCCCGAACCGGTCGATGTCGCCGACCGCGTTTTCGTCGAAGACGGCAAGCTGATCATTTTCAAGGAAACGCCGCCCGAAGCCGCGCTCTATTATGTGCGCGATCTTGCGGGGTTTTATTATTTTTTCGGCGTGATGGCCGCCTGGCTTGTCATTGTCTGGTTTTTTACGCGCCGGTTTCATGCGCGCCGCCCCGGCTATCTGCGCGATGAACTGATCCGCGCAAAAGAATAGGGAGAACGCTATGCGTTATTTGCACACCATGGTGCGGGTGAAGGACCTCGACCAATCGCTCGATTTTTATTGCGGCAAGCTCGGCCTTGTCGAAGTCTATCGCATGGAGAATGAAAAGGGGCGGTTTACGCTGGTCTTTCTCGCGGCGCCCGAAGACGCGGAGGCGGCGAAGGAGAAAAAAGCGCCGCTCGTGGAACTCACTTATAATTGGGATACGGAAGATTATGACGGGGGCCGCAATTTCGGCCATCTCGCCTATCTGGTGGACGATATTTACGCAACCTGTCAGAAGCTGAAGGACGCTGGCGTCGTCATTAACCGTCCGCCGCACGACGGCCATATGGCGTTTGTGCGCTCGCCTGACAACATATCCATCGAACTTCTTCAAAAAGGCGAGAGCCTCGCCCCGGCGGAGCCCTGGGCCTCTATGGAAAACACCGGAAGCTGGTAAGAGCTTAGCCATTCCTTAACGCCCGCAAGTCGACATTAGGCCGCCCGCCCGAAGCGCTTCCAATAGAAAGTTCGCCAATGACGGATCTTCCCGTTCAGCTTGAAAACGTCACCAAGCGATACGGCGCCTTCACGGCGGTGAATGATCTCTCCTTTGCGGTGAAGCAGGGCGAAATCTACGGCTTTCTGGGGCCGAACGGGGCCGGAAAGACCACGACCCTCAGAATGCTCCTCGACATTGTGCAGCCGACCCGTGGGCGCATTTCGGTTCTCGGATCGAACTCGGCGATTTCGGTGCGCCGGCGCATCGGCTATCTGCCGGAAGAGCGCGGCCTTTACCGCAAGATGAAGGCCGCCGACTCCATCGCTTATTTCGCGCGCCTGCGCGGGCTTTCCGGCGCCGCGGCGAAGAAACGCGCCCACGCCCTGCTGGAAGAGTTCGGGCTTGGCGAATTTGCGCGCGCCAAAAACGAAGCCCTCTCCAAAGGCATGGCGCAAAAGGTTCAGTTATTGGCCACCATCGCCCATGAGCCGGAGCTTCTTATTCTTGATGAGCCTTTTTCCGGCCTCGACCCCATCAATCAGCAAACGCTTGAGCAACTGATCGCCGATCAGCGCGCGGGCGGGCGCACCATTATTTTTTCAACCCATGTGATGCAGCATGCGGAGCGGCTCTGTGACCGTTTCCTCATCATCGCCAAGGGGGAAAAGCGGTTTGAAGGAACCCTGTCTGAAGCGCGGGCCGGGTTCGGACGGCATATCCATGTGCGCTCCTCGGCGCCGGCCGCCGCCTTCGAGGCGTTGTCCGGCGTTCTTTCCGTGCGGCTCGAACGTGGCGGCGATGAAAGCGATTACGACGTCGAGCTCTCAGAAAATGCTGATCCGCAAGATTTTCTGCATCAGGCGATCGCCGCCGGGCTCGTCCTCACGCGCTTTGAACAGGCGGGCGCGACGCTACACGATATCTTCGTGGCGCTGGCGGGGGATGAGGCGCTGGCGCCCCATGAGGGTGCGCGCGCGGAGGCGGCTGAATGAAGCAGATCCTTCTCATCGCCTGGCGCGAATACAAGCAATATGTCCTTTCGCGCGGCTTTCTTATCTTTCTGGTGATGTTTCCCTTAGGGCTTGCGGGGCTGACCGCGGCCATGGGGTTTGCGGAGCGCAGCAAGCCGACGCGCGTTTTCGTCGTCTATGACGAAACCGGTCAGTATGCAGATGAGATCGACCGGGAGATTGAGCGCCGCCATGCGTTGTCGACGCTGAACGCCTGGAATATCTATCTCGCCGCTTATACGCCCGCTGAAGCTGCGGAAGCGCTGCCGGCGCCGTTCGCGCCGGACGGCGTTAGTGACGCGCGCGTCAAGGCGATTGAAGAGGCGGGCGGTTATGCTGCTGGGGAAGCCGCCATTGCGGATATTTTACGCCCTGGCGCGCCGCCGTTTACCGCCCCGCGCGGGCAATTCGAAAGAGTCGCCGGTCCCGCCGAGCTTGCTGCGGCCTCTTCGGTGGAGGATGCCGAAAGCATCCTGCGCCCCTATCTTCTTGAAGAACGCGGCGTCGTTCGCGCCGATGGCGAGGCCGCGCCGCTCTTTGCGGCGGTTTTAATCCCGCAAGGATTCGGCGTCTCCAATGAGACTGTCGAGGATGCGCCCTCCGCACAATATTGGAGCCGCAACCTCACCGATACGGCGCTGGAAGATCTCGTCGGCAACGCCCTCGATGCCGCGCTGAAGCGCGAAGCGGCCGAAGCGATGGGGCTGCCGCGCGCCGCTCTCGACGATGTCGCCGCCATCGCGGCGCCGTTTGAAGCCTATCGTCCCGACCGTGAAGCGGAAGAAGCCCAGCTCGACACGCAGGACCGCGTCGAAACCCTGATGCCGGCGGCGCTCACCTATATGCTGCTTGTGATCATTTTCGGCGTCGGCAATCTGTTGCTGACAAACACGATTGAAGAACGCTCCAACAAGATTGTCGAAATTCTTTTGTCGTCGGTGACGGCGGGGCAGTTGATGATGGGCAAGCTCATCGGCATCGCCGCGGTGGGGCTCACCATGCCGGCGATTTTTCTCTTTGGCGGGCTCGCCGGGTCTGTGGCCCTCGGCGCCGGGGGCGCCAGTTTCCTGGGGCCAGTCTTTGCGGCGCTGTTTTCCTCGCCGCTGCTCCTCATCTATCTTTTCTACTTCTTCTGCGCCTATGCGATCTTCGCAATGATCTTTCTCGCCATCGGCGCCGTGTCGAACTCCCTGCAGGATGCGCAGTCCTATATGGGCCCGGTGATGTTGCTGGTCTTCGCGCCGCTGCCCTTCATGATTATGGTGTTTGAAAATCCCAACGGTTTCATTGCATCGCTTTTGACGTGGATCCCGATCTACACGCCCTATGCGGTGATGATGCGCGCCGCCGCCGATCCGCCCTTGTGGGAGATTGTCGGCGCGACGGCGTTGATGCTCGCCTTCGCCATCGTGCTGGTGCGGTTCCTGGGCCGTATTTTCCGCAACGCCATCCTGCAATCCTCGCCGCCAAAAGCGCGGGAAGTCTGGCGTCTGGCGCGGCGGGACGCGGCGTAAGGCGCGTCGCGCATTTTTCACCGCGTTGATCTGGCGCAGTGGCGTTTGTCCGTTCGCCCACTAAAACAACGCCATGCCCCGACCCCGATTTCGTTACAACCGGCTCAATCATCGCCTTGATATTCTCGTGCGCGGACGGCTCTGGCTTCAGGTCCTGATCGCCATCGTGCTGGGCGTTGCGGTGGGCGCGCTTTTCGGTCCCGATCTCTCGCTTGTCTCTCGCCAGGTTGCTCAGACCACGGGTGACTGGCTCGCTTTGCCGGGGCGATTGTTCCTGGCGCTGATCCGCATGGTGATCATTCCGCTCGTGGTCAGCTCTATCGTTATGGGCATTGCGTCGGCGGGCGCCGGCGCCAATCTGCGCCGTATCGGATTGCGGCTGACGGGATTCGTGCTTGTCACGACCATGATCGGCGCGGTGATCGGCGGCGGTCTCGCCCGTCTCGTCTCCGCCGGGAAAAGCGTGATGCTCGGCACGCCGCCGACCCCGCGGCTGAAGCCCGATCCGGCGGCGGTCGAAGCCGCAGCCTCACCGATTGAGGCCATTGGCCGCGAATTGCCGTCGATGATTTCCAATCTCATTCCGCAAAATGTTTCCGCCTCGATTCTCGATCAGGACATGCTGGCGATTGTCGTCTTCGCGCTGTTCATCGGCGTCGCCACCGTGACCAGCGACAAGCGCGAACTCACGAAACCGCTTGTGGCGCTTGCGGGCGCTGTTCTCGAAGTCTGCATGACGGTTATTCGTACGGCGATGCGCTTTGCGCCGCTGGCGGTGTTCGGTCTGATGGCGGAAACGACAGCGGTCAACGGTCTCAGCACACTGATCGACCTCGCCGTTTATTGCGGCGTGGTGATCGGCGGGCTTTTCCTGCTTCTTCTAATCTATCTCGTTATTGTCGCGCTTTTGGGCGGGATGACGCCCTGGGCGTTTCTGCGCGCGGTCGCTCCGGTGCAGCTTTTGGCGTTTTCGACCTCAAGCTCCGCCGCCGTGATGCCGCTCACCATGAAAACCGCCGTGGAAAAACTCGGCGTTCCGCCATCGCTCGCCGGCGCGGTGATCCCACTCGCTGCGACGATCAACATGGCGGGGACGGCGCTTTATCAGTCGGCGGCAATTGTGTTCCTGGCGAATATCGCAGGCGTGTCTTTATCGCCCGGCGATCTCGCTTTTGTCATGATCACGCTCACCGGCGCCTCCATCGGCGCGCCGGCTGCGCCCGGCGCTTCCATCGCGGTCCTGTCGGCGACGGCGACAAGCTTCGGGATTCCTCTGAACGGTCTTGCGCTTGTGCTCGGCGTCGATCGTCTCCTCGACATGGCGCGCACCAGCGTCAACGTCACCGGCGACCTCGTCGCCTGTCGTTTGCTGTCGGGGATAGAAACGGAAGAGTCCGCCGAGACGCCTGCGACGAAAGAAGCGCAAACGCAGGGCGCGCAGGAAGCAGGGCCGAAGACGGCCGCCTAGATACAGCGTTCACTGTTTTTATTGCGTTGCGCCGTTTTGCTGGCGGCGCGCATAACATATTTGCCGAGACGTTTTTCGCCGGTTGTTTCCGCCGCACGGTCATAGGCAAGGAAAAACTGTTCCGGCGGGGCCGCCATAAGACAGAGCAATGCATCGCGCCCGAAGGCCCCATCGATGACGCGCGTCATCATGGCGCCGACAGCATAAAACGGGCTGTCGAAAAAGCCGGAAAGGCCAATCGCGCTCGCCTTTTTCGCGGCGTCTTCATCGCCGGATTTCGACAGGTAAAAGAAGGTCATTTCAAGGAGGTCGAAATTGGCGTCCATGCGCTGCGCATTCGTCTTGATCACCCGCTGTGAAAGCTGCGTATAGGCGCCGCTGGATTCAATCTTGTTGAAATCAGCGACGACACTTGCGGTTCCTTCACGGATGATTTCATCGAAAATCGATGGGGCGTTTTCTTCAGCGGGCGCTGGCATGAACGCGCTTTGGACTGCGTGATAGGTTTCATGGGCGGCGAGATAGGTGAGGCCGTCATGGTCGCCCTTAAGACAGGGAAGGTCGACAAAAAAAGCGGCCCCTCTTGCCCAGCCGCCGCAGGAAGGGCTCCCCGTGACGACCACAGCCGAGCCGGAGAAGACGATGTTGTCCGGCGTATAGGCGGCGAGCATTTCAGTGATAGCGGCGCCAATTTCGTCTTGCCGGGCTTCGAGCGCGGCGATTTCCGCACGCAATTCGTTGCGACGTTCAATGACCTCGCCAAAGCGGAAAATGTCGCGCTCCAGCGTTTCGCAGCTGGCTGCGGCTCGGCGCGCCTCCACATATGCGTCCATGGTGAAGTCGTCACGAAACTGGTGAAAATGCTCCACCATAATTTGTGCGGTTTCGTCGGTGCGAATCGCCGCTTCGTCAATGGTGTCGCCGGAACAGACTTCCTCAAGCACAGAGCTTGCGAAGCGCGTATCGAAATCCACGTCAATGACGGGCGAGGCGGCGACGAACAAAGCTGCAATGGCGCTGATCATGGCCCCTCACGCATTCGTTGGAGATTTAGTGGCTGCTATCGCTTTTGTAGATGAACTTACGGTCGCAATAGCCGCATTCAGCTTCGCCGTCTTCGAGCGAATACCACACGACGGGGTGGCCGAGTGCGCCCCCACCCTCGCCTTTGCCGCCGTCGCAGGAAACGCGGCGCTTGTCCGTATAGATGACTTCCGGATCGGGTGTGGCGGGTTTCGTCGGAGTTTGGTGTTCGCTCATGGCAGGATGGGTCTTTTGATGGCTTGATCCCTCATGGATTGCCGCTGACGGGCCTTCTCGTCAAGTCTTTGTGAGCGCCGCTCTCGCCCGCTCCTTATGGTTGACCCTCGTCTGTTGCGGCGCGATAAGCGCCATAGACATGCCGGATGATCATTCCATGGATTTCAATTCCAACGCTGAATACGCGATCGCTGCGCGCGGCGTGCGCAAAACCTATGGCGGCAATAGCAAATCGCCGCCGAAAGAGGCGCTGAAAGGCGTCGATATTTTCGTCAAGCGCGGCACGATTTTCGGTCTTTTGGGCCCGAATGGCGCGGGCAAATCGACCTTCATCAACATCCTTGCAGGGCTTGTGAAGAAAAGCGCCGGCGACGTGTCGGTCTGGGGTTTCGATATCGACCGCAATCCGCGTCAGGCGCGCGCCGCCCTCGGGATTGTGCCCCAGGAAATCAATATGGAGGTGTTCTTCACGCCGCTTGAAGGCATGGAGATCCAGGCGGGGCTTTATGGCGTGCCAAAAAGCCAGCGCCGCTCCATGGAGATTTTGAAGGCGCTTGGACTTGAGGATAAAGCCAACGCCTATGTCCGGATGCTGTCCGGCGGCATGAAGCGGCGCCTCCTGGTCGCGAAGGCCATGGTGCATTCCCCGCCGATTCTGATTCTCGATGAGCCGACCGCCGGGGTCGACATCGAACTCCGGAAACAGCTCTGGGAGTATGTCCTGAAGCTCCACGAACAGGGCGTGACGATTGTTCTGACGACGCACTATCTCGAGGAGGCGCAGGAGCTGTGCAAGGAAATCGCCATCATCAATCATGGTGAGGTGGTCGCCTGCGAGCCGACGGAAAAACTTATTTCCTCGCTTGACCGCAAGACGCTGATGGTGACGCCGAATGAAGGCGTTGCCGCCGCGCCGGATCTAGGCCCGCTCTCCGTGGACCTCAAACCGGACGGCAATCTGGCGATCCATTATCAGCCGAGCGAGACGCGGGTCGCCGAGATTCTCGAGCGGCTCACCAACGCCGGGGTTTCGGTGAAAGACATCACCACGGTCGAGGCCGATCTCGAGGATGTTTTCCTTGAACTTACCTATCATAACAAAGGGTAACGCGCCCTTCGCCGATTAGGGCGCCCTGAACGCTTCCACCGGCGGGCGACGGGGGGTAGGTTGCCCCTTCGCCATCGACGAAGGGGAGTTTCATGGCCGCGCGCGCAATTCTGTCTGTCTTTTCCGCATTTGTTTTTTTGCTCACTGCCCTGCCGGCGTCAGCGCAGGATGCTGCCGCTCAAACCGGGACGGGCGATTCCATTCTGGTGCTTGACGCCTCCGGCTCCATGTGGGGCCAGATTGAGGGCGAAGCGAAGATCACCATCGCCAAAGCCGTGCTCGCCGATCTTTTGAAAGATCTGCCTGCGGAGCGCCGCCTTGGCCTCATCGCCTATGGCCACAGACGTACGGGCGATTGCGCCGATATTGAAGAGCTCGCCGCCGTGGGATCGGATCGCGCCGCTATTTCCGGCGCCGTCGCAAAGCTCAACCCCAAGGGCAAAACGCCCATGGCGGATTCGATCAAGCTTGCTGCGGATAAGCTGAAATACACTGAGGAAAAAGCGACAGTCATTCTTGTTTCCGACGGCATCGAAACCTGCGCGCCCGATCCCTGCGGCGTTGCGGCGGCGCTGGAAGCTGCCGGTGTGGATTTCACCGTGCATGTGGTGGGCTTTGACGTCACGGAAGAAAACGCGCAGGCGCAATTGCGCTGCATCGCCGACAATACGGGCGGTCAGTTCGTGTCGGCGTCAAATGCCGGCGAGCTGACGCAAGCGCTTGAAGAAACCGTTGTCGCCGAGGCTGAAACGGTGAAGGCGACGAAAGTGCGACTGCGCGCAACAGAGCTCGAAGGCGGCCTCGTTATTGAGGAAGGTCTTACATGGACAGTGACGCCTTCGGGCGGCGGCGATGCTGTCTTCACCCAGGACGGCGCGGGTGTGGTCGACATTGAGGTTGAGCCGGGGACATATGACATCGCGGTGATACGTCCGTCAGACGGGCTTAAGGGTAAACAGAAAGCATTCAAGGTCGCCGAGAACACCTGGAAGACAGTGACGATTGCG
>JAUIEG010000770.1 GCA_030428745.1 Alphaproteobacteria bacterium | reverse complement strand
CTGTGTCGCCGATGGCGGCTGCGCCTATAAAGCGCCTGACCATGGCTGGGGCCGCGACAGGCGCCCTGTGGTTTCCGTATCCTTCGATGACGCGCTTTCCTATGTCGCCTGGTTGTCGGATAAGACCGGTCAGACCTATCGCCTGCCCACCGAAGCGGAATGGGAATATGCCGCGCGGGCGGGGTCTTCCGCGCCCTTCGCCACCGGCTCCACCGTGCGCGCGGCGCAAGCCAATTATAATGGCGAGTATCCCTATAGCGGCGACAAGGAAACCTTCCGTGGCCGGACGACGCCTGTGGGCAGTTTCGCGCCCAACGCCTTCGGTCTTTATGACATGCATGGCAACGCCTGGGAGTGGACGGCTGATTGCTGGACTGAAAGTCATGCGCGCGCGCCGTCTGACGGGTCGGCGGTTGCGACCGGCGACTGCACGAAACACGTCTTGAAAGGCGGCGCGTGGAACACTGGCGGCTGGCGTTTGCGCTCGGCCCACCGCATCGGAAAACCGTCAACCGCGCGAGAGTTCGACAACGGATTCCGCGTTGCGCGGGACTTAGGCTAGGCCGCCTTTTTCTTCCGTTTACGGAATTTTTTGACCTTGGCGTCATTGCCGCAGGTCGCCATATCGCACCAGCGGCGCCGGCCGTTTTTGGACAAGTCCACGAACATCCATTCGCAATGATCGCCGCCGCAGGCATGCAGCCGGTCAAGGCGGCCATTCAGCAACAGATCTTCCGCCGCCTCGACAACAAGACGTAGAGCGCGCTCAAGCGCGGGCGCCTCATCGGCGCAGCGCCGCCGGAACCCGTCGCCGTCATGGGCGATCCGGCAGTGGCTCGCCGCGCGCACCTTGCATTCATCAAGAAGGGCGAGGTCGCGTTCATCGACATCGCCTTCGGTGATGACGGCGTTGAAAATGCGCCAGAGCGCGGCGCGCAAATTGACCGCCGTTTCGAAAGCTTCTTCTCCGGCTTTGGGGTCGTCCGCGATCTCTTTTTTGAGGCGCGCCATGTCGTCGCCGTAAAGAAGGCCCGCGGCTTCCGCCCATTTGCCGAACCCTTGCGGGCCCCCGAGGCGGTCTTCGGGATCGCCGCTCGCCCAGTTGGCCGCCGTGTTGACGAAATCGAGAGCCGCGTTGCCGCCGATCATGTCCTTCTCGGTCCAGTCGTAGGCAGAAAATCTCATCATATAACCAGTAAAATTGTGTTGACCGGTTACAATATAGGCTCTAAATCGTAACCGTCAATACCAAGATGATCGGTTACATTGCTTCAGGAGAGACCCATGCCAAACACCTTCGTCCTATCCGTCATGATCGTCGCCGTGGTTGTCGGCCTCGCATTTCTTGAGAACGCAATCCGGTCAGGCATCTGACGGCAAAAAAATCCAAGGCGGCGGCGAGAGAAGTCCGGATCAGGGAACAAGCGCCACCCTTATGGAAAACCGAAAGGAGAGACCCATGTCCAATTCAACAGTATTTGCTTTTCAACTGGCCGCCCTGATTTTCGTTCTGGGGATTGTGGGTCAGACCGTCGGCGGCGCTGTTTAAGCGCAAGCCGCCAAGCGTCAGGCGCCGGGCCGCCCCTCCCCGGCGTCTGCCCATTTCCATTAGGTGACGGCCGCCGTATTTTCGCCCTTTCCGCCCGCCAGACTGCGCCAGGGCGTGACTATGGGAGAGGGACTTCATGAAAATGAGATTGTTGGCGGCGACGTCCGCCGGGGCGATGCTGTTAATCGCGGCTTGTTCGACCACGGATGAAGCGTTTGAAGATCAGTTTTCAGAGGCTGAAGAGT
>JAUIEG010000769.1 GCA_030428745.1 Alphaproteobacteria bacterium | reverse complement strand
ACGCGCTCTCTCCCTCGCTCCAATTTGCCGCGCAACCAGTGCGCGATCAAACCAATTATGCTCACAAGGCCGCGATTATCGCACCCTCATTGCATTGCGGGGCCCGCCCGCCTAAATAGCGGCGCTTCCGTGATATATGATAAGAGACCATGACCGATCCGCGGCCAAAACAAGGTAAATCAGTCTTCATCCGCACCTATGGGTGCCAGATGAATGTCTATGATTCCGAGCGCATGGCGGGCCTGTTAAAGCCTTTGGGCTACAGCGTCGCCGAGGCGCCGGACGGGGCGGATCTTGTCATTCTCAACACCTGCCACATCCGCGAAAAGGCGGCCGAGAAAGTTTATTCCGATCTCGGGCGGCTGAAGCGTCTGAAAGCTGACAAAGCCAGCGCCGGCGGCGAGATGAAAATCGCGGTGGCGGGCTGTGTCGCACAGGCCGAAGGACCGGAGATTACGGCGCGCGCGCCGCAGGTGGACATGGTTGTGGGTCCGCAGGCCTATCACCGCCTGCCGGAGCTGATCGCAAAAGCGGCGCGCGATAGCGGCGACATTCTCGATACGGATTTTGCTGTCGAAGAGAAATTCGACCGGCTCGCCACGCGTGAAGCTGACGGGCCGACAGCGTTCCTGACCGTGCAGGAAGGGTGCGACAAGTTCTGTACGTTTTGTGTCGTGCCTTACACGCGCGGCGCGGAAGTTTCGCGCAATGTGGACGCCATCGTCGCTGAGGCGCGATCGCTCGCGGCCCAGGGCGTCCGTGAAATCACGCTCCTTGGCCAGAATGTGAACGCCTGGGCCTCGGCGCCCCCGGCTGGCGTTTCCGGCGACCAATGGGGACTTGGCGAACTCTGCCGGCATCTTGCGAAAATCGACGGGATCGAGCGTATCCGCTTCACCACTTCGCATCCGCGCGACATGGATGACGGGCTCATCGCGGCCTTCGCCGAGGAAGAAAAGCTGATGCCTTATCTGCACCTTCCGGTGCAGGCGGGCTCGGACAAGATCCTGAAAGCCATGAATCGCGGCCATACCGCCGAGCACTACGTGAAGCTGATCGAGCGCATTCGCGCGGCGCGGCCCGATATCGCCCTTTCCGGCGATTTTATCGTCGGTTTCCCCGGCGAAACGAGTGAGGATTTCGAAGCCACATTGGCTCTCGTGGAAGCCGTTGGCTATGCCTCGGCCTATTCCTTCAAATATTCCCGCCGGCCGGGAACGCCGGGCGCCGCCATGGCGAAACAGGTCGCCGAAGAGGAAAAGGATGGCCGCCTCGCGCGCCTTCAAAGCCTGCTTGAGGCTCAGCGCCAGGCCTTCAATCAGCGCCAGGTCGGCGCGGCGCTGCCGGTTCTCTTTGAGAAAGCCGGCCGTCACGAAGGCCAGCTCATTGGCCGCTCGCCTTATTTGCAAAGCGTTCACGTTGAGGCGCCACAATCTTGTCTTGGAACAATTGCTAAGGTGAAGATCGAAGGCGTGACGCCGAACGCCCTTGCGGGCGTCCTGTTGAAAACGGAAGAGGCCGCCGCTTGAGCGAACACGATAAAGCCACAGGGCCTTCAGGCGAGATCGAACATATCGACTTTGACGACAACCGTCTGGTTGCGGCCCTTTCCGGCGAACATGACGCTCATCTCTCCATTCTCGAAGACGCCCTTGATGTGCGCATCAATCCGCGCGGCAACCGCTTTGCCGTCGCGGGCGCACAAGGCGCACGGGCGCGCGCGATTGCGGCGCTTTCCTCTCTTTACGCCCGGCTTGCGCGCGGCGAGGCGGTGGGGGCGGGGGAAGTGCGCGCGG
>JAUIEG010000060.1 GCA_030428745.1 Alphaproteobacteria bacterium | reverse complement strand
TGGAACGACGCCACGGTGAACCCGGCCACGGGCCGCGAGATCGAGAATGCGATTCTCACCCGCGCGCGTCAGCTTCGCCTAAACCAGATCGAAGACTAGAATTCAGCGCCAGAATGATGGAAAGAACGGCGCCCCGAGCCTGTTTTTAAACAGGCTCGAAAGCTAAGTTTGCGCATTTCCTGCAAAAACCGGTGGCCACTTTTTCTGGAAATGCGCGGCGCCGTTTTTTTATTGCCGGAAGATCAAGAAAATGTCCCGCTACAATCCGAAAGAAGTCGAGCCGAAATGGCAGCAGCGCTGGACCGACGCGCGCTCCTTTGAAACCGGCGCCGACAAGGACAAACCCAAATATTACGTCCTAGAGATGTTCCCCTATCCGTCGGGGCGCATCCATATCGGCCATGTGCGCAATTACGCCATGGGCGATGTCATCGCGCGCTACAAAAAGGCCTGCGGCTACAACGTCTTGCACCCCATGGGCTGGGACGCCTTCGGGATGCCGGCGGAAAACGCCGCGATGCAGACGGGCTCGCACCCGGCGAAATGGACCTACGGCAATATCGACATCATGCGCGGGCAGCTGAAACAGATGGGCCTCGCCATCGACTGGGCGCGCGAATTCGCGACCTGCGATCCTGAATATTACGTCCACCAGCAGCGCCTGTTTCTGGAGTTCTGGGAGGCAGGGCTCGCCTATCGCAAGGAAAGCCTCGTCAACTGGGACCCGGTGGACCAGACCGTGCTCGCCAATGAACAGGTAATCGACGGCAAGGGCTGGCGCTCGGGCGCGCCCGTTGAGCGGCGCAAGCTGTCGCAATGGTTTTTGAAGATCACCGACTATGCCGAGGATTTGCTGGCGGCGCTCGATGACGGCCGCCTTTCCGGCTGGCCGGATAATGTGAAGCTCATGCAGAAGAACTGGATCGGCAAGTCGAAAGGCTTGCAGATGAGGTTTCCTTTTGCTGACGCCGCCGCCGCGCCAAAAGGCTTTGAAGACGGCGTCGAGATTTTCACGACCCGTCCCGACACGCTGTTCGGCGCAAGCTTCATCGCGATTTCGCCCGACCATCCGCTGACCGCGAAACTCGCCGAAACAGACAAAGACCTCGCCGCCTTCGTCGCTGAATGCGCGAGCGCCGGCACGTCGGAAGAAGCGATCGAGAAGGCGGAAAAGCGCGGCTATAAAACCGCGCTCGAAACCGGCCATCCTTTCGATGATCGCAAGCTGCCGGTCTATGTCGCGAATTTCGTGTTGATGGGCTACGGCACGGGCGCGATTTTTGGCTGTCCCGCTCATGACCAGCGCGACTATGATTTCGCGACCAAATACGATCTGGCAATCCCGCCGGTGGTGCTGCCGGACGGCGCCGACGCGGCCACATGGACGCTTGAAGGCGAGCCCTATATCGGGCCCGGCGAAATCTTCAATTCGGACTTCCTCAACGGGCTTTCCGTCAGCGACGCTATCGCTGCGGCGATCAAGAAGATCGAGCAGATGGAGCTGGGCGAGGGCGTCACGCAATGGCGCCTGCGTGATTGGGGCGTGTCGCGCCAGCGCTATTGGGGCTGTCCGATCCCGGCGATCCATTGCGACACATGCGGGATCGTGCCCGTGCCGCAAAAAGATTTGCCGGTGGTCTTGCCGGAGGAAGCCGATTTCTCCGTCCCCGGAAACCCGCTCGACCGGCACCCCACATGGAAGCATGTGGATTGCCCGAAATGCGGCGGCAAAGGCCGGCGCGAGACCGACACTTTCGACACCTTTATCGATAGTTCATGGTATTTTGCGCGCTTTGCGTCCCAGCCCGAAGACAAGCCGGTGGACAAAGAGGTCGCCGATTACTGGCTGCCTGTGGACCAATATATCGGCGGCATTGAGCACGCGATCTTGCACCTTCTCTATGCGCGGTTTTTCACCCGGGCCATGAAGAAGGTCGGGCATTTGTCCGTAGACGAACCCTTCGCGAATTTGTTCACGCAAGGGATGGTGGTGCATGCGACGTTCAAGGATGCAGAAACGGGTGAATGGCTGTTGCCCGAAGACGTCATTGTCGAAAAAGACGCTGCAAAACGCGCCGATAATGGCAAGCCGGTGAAAATTGGCGCCATCGAAAAAATGTCAAAGTCGAAAAAGAACGTGGTCTCGCCCGAAGGGATCGCGGAGACTTACGGCGCTGACGCCGCGCGCTGGTTCATGCTGTCGGATTCCCCGCCGGAACGCGATGTGGAATGGACCGACTCAGGGGTCGAAGGCGCGTGGAAACTGATCAACCGCATCTGGGACGCCGTTTCGGCTGCGCCCGGCATTCTCAAAACCGTCGATCTCGAAAAAACCGCTGCCGGCGATGACAAAACCGAGCTGCGGCAAGCGACACACGCCGCCATTGCCGGGGTCACCGACGACATCGATCATTTCCGCTTTAACAAGGCGATTGCGCGGATTTACGAGTTCCTGAACACGCTCAAGAAAGAGCCGCCTCTAATGACTGGCGGGTACGGCATGGCCGCCCATAGCTCTGCGGCTTACAGCGGGACAGCAATAAACCCGCAGCCTAACAAAAATGGTAACTCTGAATGGGCGCGCGCCGAAGCGCTTTCCGCACTGTCGCGCCTGATCGCGCCTTTCATTCCCCATCTCGCCGAAGAATGCTGGGAAACGCTCGGCGGTGACGGTCTTGTCTGCGATGCGCCCTGGCCGAATGCCGACCCCGCCTTGCTCGCGAAGGACGAAATCGTCCTCGGCGTTCAGGTCAACGGCAAGCGCCGCGGTGAGATTACGGTGCCCGCTGAGGCGGACAACAAGGCTGTGGAAGAGGCGGCCTTGTCTGACGAGGCGGTGAAGCGGCATATTGACGGCAAGACCGTTCGCAAAGTGGTGGTGGTGCCCAAACGCATCGTCAATATCGTCGCGAACTGACGCCATTGAAACGGAGTGCCCCGGGCCATGAAACGCACCGCCGCCCTTATCGCCGTCATTGCGGGCGCACTCGCAATTTCCGGCTGCGGGTTCAAACCGATCTACGCCACCCGCGAAGGCGACGCCCAGATCAGCAGTCAGATTTATCTGAAACGCGTCGTGGCGCCGGAGAGTGTCGCGTCGCATATCGAAGACGCGCTGAACGCCCGCATCATTCAGGACGACAGCGTCACGCCGCGATATGAGCTGGTCGTTCAGGCGCGCGAAACCGCAGAACGTCTCGCCGTTCAGATCGACGCCACGGTGACCCGTTACAATTACCGCATCGGAGCGCGTTACTGGGTCGTCGACCAGCAAACCGGCGACAAATTCGCCGGCATCGCTCGGGCTGTCACCTCCTACAATATCGTCAACTCGCAATATTCAACACTCTTCGCCGAACGCGCAGCGGTGGAAAAAGCGGCGCGCGAATTAGCGGAAGAAATCGAGCGAGACATCCTGATCCGCTTTTCACAGCCGCGCGAAGAGCGCGACGTCATCGACAAAGATGCGTTTGAAGGCGTCCTTGAACCGGAAGAAGTGCTGCGGGAGCACCGGCGCCGTGATTCAGGCGGGGTCGTTAAACTGCCCGAAGAGCTTTACTACCTGATGCCGGAGGCTGAGCGGCCGGCGCCGGATGAGAATGAGAGCGCAGAAAACGCCGCAATTGTCGAAACTGGCGATAATGTCACCGGCAGCGCAGGCGAAGGGGCGACCCCTGACGTGCCGGACCCGGTGATCGATGACCGCCCTTAAAGGCAAAGCCATAAAAAGCTTTCTCGCCGCGCGGGATGAAAATGTCGCGGCGGTGCTGCTTTATGGGCCGGACAGCGGCCTTGCGCGCGAACGCGCGCTGCTTCTCGCCTCCCGAGTGGTTGAGGATTTGAAGGACCCCTTCAACGCGCTTGAACTTTCCGACGCCGAGTTGAAAGAAGAGCCGGGGCGTCTTGCTGACGAAATCACTGCGCTTTCCTTCGCCGGGGGCGAGCGAGTAATCCGTCTGCGGACAAGCGGCGAGGCGGCGGTGAAGGCCGTACAAGCGCTGCTCGACGGGCTCGACAGCGGGCATTTAAAACCCAACGGCGTCGTCATCATCGAAGCTGGCGAACTCACGCCGCGGTCGGGCCTTCGAAAAGCGTTTGAGAAAGCAAAGCGCGGCGTGGCGCTACCCTGTTACGCCGACGGACCGGCCGATGTGCGCAGCATGGCGCAGGAAGCCGCCGCGGCCGAAGACCTGCGGTTCGATCCCGATGCGCTCGATCTCGTTGTTGCGATCCTTGGCGAGGATCACGGTATTTCCCGCGCGGAAATCGACAAGCTGATCCTCTACAAGGGCCCCGCCGCCGTGCGAAAGGGCCCGGCGTCGATCTCCCTTGAAGATGTGCGGGCCTCGCTGGTGGACGGGCTCGGCGACGCCATGGACGATACGGCTTCGGCCGCCGCCGACGGCGCGCCGACAAGGCTCGCCGCCGCTTTGCATAAAGCTGCGGCCGCCGGCGCCAGCCCCATCGGATTACTGCGCGCGCTGCAACGCAATTTCATGCGGCTCAAGACTGCGCAGGAATTGATGGATGGGGGCGCAAGCGCCTCAGCGGCCATGAAAAAACTCAGGCCGCCGGTCTTCTTCGCTGAAGAACGCGCCTTTGAAAACCGGCTTTACAAATGGCGCGGCCCGAAGCTGGAGCGCGCGATGCGCATGCTGGTGGATGCAGAGCTCGACGCCAAGACCACTGGCGCGCCGCAACGGGAAATCGTCGAGCGCGCGGCGCTGGCGCTCGCCGTCATGGGCTCTAGGTAACTGAAACACCCTCGCCAGTGTTGACAGACAGGCTAGGACATTAAACCATCACCTCTCATAACTTGCTGTTCTGAGGGGCGTTTCTTGTCTTATTCTGACGTTCGACCAATTTCTTGGTCGCTGATACTGTCGTTTAGCTTGGCGGTCGCCATTCTATTTTCTGCAAGCGTTTTTGCCCGCGCATCAGCCTCGGAGACCGTGGCGTATGGACCGGCTCCAAGCTGGGCTGAAGAGCCTGCAATTCCAGACGAAAATGCCGCGCGCCGCGGACAGTCCCAAGACGGCGTTTATTATCTCCTCGCCGATACCCAAAGTCAGATTCGCGACGATTCCTACACCTTTTACCGCCGCACCGCCTTGAAGGTCGTAAACAGATCGGGCCTCGAAAACGCGGCCCGCCTTCAATATTCGTTCGACCCTCTCGACGATAACTTCTCAATCCACCGCATACGCATCATTCGTGACGGCGTTGTCCTGGATAGGCTCAATCCTAAAACAGTCATCGTAGCAAGACGCGAAAACGACATGGCGAATGGCGTCACGGACGGCGATCTCACCGTTTATTATGAAATCCCCGATGTTCGAGTCGGGGATATTATTGAGTACGCCGCAAGCTGGGAGACTCATTCGCCTATCTGGCCTGGCCAGTTTTCAGGCACACTTTCAATGGAATGGTCAGTTCCGGTGGAGCATCTGTTGACACGCATTCTCCTGCGCGAAGACCGTGAGTTGCATATCAAGAACCTTAATACGGAAATTGCGCCGGTTGTTTCCGTCTCTGACGGGTGGAGGGAATACCGCTGGGAGCAGTCCGGTCTCGCCGCTGTCGCGGGAGAAGACTTCGTTCCACAAACCTATAGCGTATGGGGTATGGTCTCCGTTTCGACCTTTAAGACTTGGCGGGAAGTCTCCGAAAGCCTGCTTACCAAGTATGAGCAAAGAGCCATCTTGCCCGACGATTTCACTGAACAAAACTCCTGGCTGACGGATAAGCGCACCAAAAATGAGCGCATCACAGCGGCCATTCGCTATGTCCAGGACAACATTCGCTATGTCGCTGATGAAACTGGTGTCGGATCGCATCTGCCGCGAAAGCCTGAGGAGGTCATCGCTCGCGGGTGGGGCGACTGTAAGGACAAAAGCCTGCTGTTAAAGGCGATTTTTAACGAGATCGGTATTGAGGCCTATGTCGCGTTGACTGACCTCGACGAAGGATACGCTCTCAGTCAGAAGACGCCGTCCCCTTACATTTTTGATCACGCTATCGTCGTTTTCCTTGTCCATGGAAAACCATACTGGATCGATCCGACAAACTACCAACAGGGCGGCGTGTTTCCAGACATTGCACAGCCGGCTTACGGGTTCGGCCTTCCCGTAAAAGCGAACATCGACGACCTTTGGCCTATAGAGGTGAACCCAGGTGACGCTCCGCAGAAAATTATTCGCGAAATCTACAATATGGAAGGATTTGCAACGACTGGCGTGACGCTCAATGTCAAGTCGGTTTTTATCGGACGGGAAGCCGACAGTTTTCGCCGCATATTCTCTGCCAGCTCTAGAGAAAGGCTCTCTCAAGATTATCTTGATTATTATCAGAGCCGTTATCCGGGCCTGATGGAAGCAAACCCTCTGAAGGCGACCGATGACAGAGAAGCAAACCGTATTGAAGTAATAGAAAGCTATAATTTCGCGCGCGAGCATTACGCAGAAACAGATTTTGAAACGAATTTTCCACTACGCGCCGACGCCGTTCTCAATGTTGTTAAAACCCTTAACTTAACCGGTCGTAAGGCGGCGATTTCCCTCACCTATCCCCTGAATCTCAAGCACGTTATTGAGCTTCAAAACATTGGTAGGCCTTTCAGCGGCGCAGACTCATTTGAGGAGGCGACGGAGCAGCTCATTTACAAAAGGGCTGACGTTGTAACCGAGGGCGGCGTAACTTTCGAGTACAGCCTCAAGACCACGGCGCCAGAAATGCCCATAAGCGAAAGCAAGGCCTATTCCCGCATTGCAAAAGACCTCGATGAGTGGGGGTATTTCGAATATCAACCAAATCAAGGCTTCGCTATTGGCGCCGTTACGTTTTGGGATGCCTTCACCCTTGCCACCTTTGGCGGCCTTATAGTCACACTGGTTTATCTTCCGTTCGGCATTGTCTTCACATTCAAGAAAGACAATCTCCGGATGGAAAATGGCACACTGCACCCGATTTCCCTTCACAAATTCATCATTCTCAACATTTTGACTTTCGGCACATACGGAATTTTCTGGATGTGGCGCTGCTGGCGCTGGGTAAAAAACCATGATGCCTCAAACATTATGCCATTCTGGCGGGCATTTTTCTCCGCAATCTGGATGTATCCTTTGTTTTCAACAATTAGAGAATATCAGGAGGGCCGTAAGGCGCCCGCCCCGTTCGGCGTTCTGCTGACAATAGGCTTTATCGTTCTTACCGGTATCGGTACAATCGGAGACAGGGTGTATGAAGATGATCCCAAAAGCATGATGCTCACGACCCTGGTCGCGTTGCTGGCTGTGTTTTGTCTTGCGCCGTTGGTTTTCTGGGTGAACGCGCTCAACAAGAATTCACCAGATGCAATTCGCGCCAACTCCCGATGGCGCGGGCACACAATCGCGCTTCTGGGTGTTGGGGCGGTCTATTGGGCTTTGGTGATCATTGGCGTCTTCGCGCCAGGTTGAGCCTTTTACAGCATAAATCTTAGCGACGCCGAAGCTGCGACAAAGCGGGTTGAACTGATCGAGCTCCAAACCGGCACACTCTTTTGAGTTGGTAAATGGCGACGTTCATGACCACAATCTCGGAACCCTTGCGGCGCTGGCGCTCGCTGTGATGGGCTCGCGCTAGACAACTGCGGAGGACAGATGCTCGGCCGGCCTTTTCTGGCGCTCGGACTTTTATTATGCGGTCTTTCGGCTGTTGAGTTTGTTTTCGCCGCCCTCGACGCCACGGTGAGCGACGAAAACTGGCAGGGCTTCCTCATGAGCGCCGTCATGTCCGGCCTGATAGGCTCCGGCCTCGTTAGCGCATTCTGGAGCGCGGCGCAGGACCGGCGGTTTGATTTGCGCAGCGGCTTCATTCTGACCGCCTTAAGCTGGACCGTCTTTCCGCTCATGGCTTCGCTGCCCTTTTTCCTCAGCGATCTCGACATTTCTCTCACCGATGCGGTTTTTGAGACAATCTCCGGGGTGACGACGACAGGCTCCACCATACTGACGGACCTCGACCATCTGGACCCGATGCTGCTGCTCTGGCGGTCAGTCTTGCAGTGGATCGGCGGCGTCGGGATCATCCTGATGGCGATCTTGATGATGCCCTTCCTGCGGATCGGCGGCATGCAGCTTTTCCAGCTTGAAAGCTCCTCAAAAGAGTCAACTCTCCACACGCGGCCAGCCACCCTCATTCGCGACATCGCCGCGCTCTATGTCATGCTCACGCTTTTATGCGCTGCAGCCTACGCGCTTGCCGGCATGTCTGCCTTCGACGCGATCAACCACGCCCTGACAACGCTTTCAACCGGCGGCTACTCAACTCATGACGCCTCACTCGGCTATTTCGGCGACGCCCGTGTCTATTGGGTCGCCATCATTTTCATGATCGCCGGCGCGCTTCCCTTTATGGCGTATCTCAAAACCTTTTCGGGCGAAGCGCGGGCCTTTTTCCATGATCCGCAAACGCCGCTTTTCATCGCCTTTCTGGCGGCGGTTTCTTTTACGGGCGCACTGTTTCTGCCCGAAGACGCAGGGCCGAACTCGTTTACGCGGGTTGCGCTGCATGTGGTTTCAGTAACGACTACAACCGGCTTCGCGGCCGAGGATTACCAATATTGGGGGGCCGGGTTTGTAGGGCTTTTCTTTGCCTTGACCTTTGTCGGAGGCTGCGCAGGCTCTACCAGCGGCGCTGTCAAAATCTACCGGTTTCAGCTTCTCGCCCTATATGCGACAGCGCATTTGCGCCGCCTCCATTCACCATCGATTGTGCAGACCCAGACCTATGGAGGGGTCACGCTGGATCGCGACATCGGCCTGTCGGTCCTGGCTTTTCTTTCACTCTTTGTCGGCGCCTTCAGCCTCGGCGGGTTGGCGCTGACCTTGACTGGTCTCGATCTCGTCACTGCGCTTTCCGCTTCCGCGACGGCCCTTTGCAATGTCGGCCCCGGCCTTGGCGAGATTATCGGCCCGGCCGGAAATTTCACGACAATGTCCGACACCGCGAAATGGATGCTCACCGGCCTTATGCTGCTCGGCCGGCTGGAGCTCTTCGCCCTTCTCGTGCTGTTCGATCCCTATTTCTGGCGGTGACGGGCAGGGGGCGACGGGCTCCCGGTTCACAATAGGGGCGAGTCTGTTAGAACAGTCCGGCTGGGGAGGCATGACTGGAGGACCTAATTGTCACAGTCGGCAATTATACAAAAAGATGTCGCGCGGGCTTTCTCCCTGCGGTCGAAGAAGCTGTTTTACCGGGCAAATGACCAAATTTACGCCATTGTAGGCGACAATCCGGATGACGGCCTCATCTCGGATGTTTGGTTTAATCATTTTGACAGCCAAGCCAATTTTAAGGCTGTACTCAATTATATCGTGACGCTTTTCGAACAAGGCCGCTATCGCTACTGGCTCGCCGATCTGCGATTCCTGGCTTCCGATTTCGGGCCTTCGGAGCCTTGGCTCGTGAAAGAGCTTATGCCGCGCTTCATCAGGGCTGGGTTGGCGCGCGAAGCCGTCGTCCTGCCCTCATCGGCTGTGGAGGCGGAAGGCGAGGACGTTTACAAGACCGCTTCGCTGGCTTTGCAGGAAATCGCCGACGGGAGAGTGCGCGGCTTCACCGACATTGCGCACGCAAAAGCATGGCTCTTCGACGGCGAACTCCCCGAATAGCAACAAAAGAACCGCGCATAATGCAGCGCTATTTTTAATGCTCCTTAGGCGGAATAATGTGTAAATC
>JAUIEG010000768.1 GCA_030428745.1 Alphaproteobacteria bacterium | reverse complement strand
TTTTATTGGGCCCTGCTTTCGTCAAGGCGTCCTTTACCCGTGCGCCGCCGCATTTACGCAGCATCGAATACCTTTTGCTCTTTTTTGTGTTGTTCACGGGGCTTATGGCGTTCCGCGACCTTCCGTTTACCAGCGTCTTGCGAGCGATTTTTGATCTTTTTGTGCTTGCGTATCTGCCCTTCATTGCGATTAGCAGAACGCTCACCACCCAGAAAGATATTGATTGGGCGATGCGGGCGTTTTTTGCGTCGTTCCTGATGGTGGCGATCATTGGGGTCATCAGTGCGCTGCGGAGCTGGAATTACTACGCTTCCATTGGGGAGGGGGGCTTCGGCAAAGCGTATTTCGACGTCAGAAATGGCCTGCTTCGTGTCGGCGCGACGATGATTCCATCCTTGCTTGCCGCGGTGACGTCAGCCGGCGTTATTCTCACTCTTGCGCTTCGGGCGCGAAAAGAGATCTCGCCGCTTTTCGCCTATATTAGCATCGGCGTTCTTGGCTTCACCTGCTTCGCTACAGGCGCACGCGGGGGCTGGCTCGCCGCGATCGCGTGCGTCTTGGCTTATTTCATTTTTTATTATGGCAGTGCGGCCCTGCGCCGGCTTGCTTACGCCGCCGCTATCATCTGTGTGCTTGTCGGGTTCAACCTGATTTTCAGCGACAGTGAGGTGCTGAATGATGAATACGGAACCGTGAACTACAGGGCGGAGCTAATCAGAACGAGCATGGCGCAAATTCAGGAGCGCCCGCTTTTCGGTTCAAGCGACATTTTCAACCTCCCCAATTTCCAGCACCTGCGTCAGGGCGAAGGCATTATCGATCTCGTCAACGCCTATATCCAGATCGTGTTGTTTTACGGTCTGGTGGGTCTAGGCTCTCTCCTGGGCGCCCATGCCCTTGGCGCGATGGCGGGGCTTCGCGAGCTGAAAGAAATGCCTGGTCACCGCGACTTGTCCCCAGCGCAGGCCGAGCAACGCCGCGCAGTCGTGTTTCTTCTCGCCATGCAGGGCGGGTATCTTGTGCTAATTGCAACGATCAGTTTTGTTGCGCAGGTCGCCCACTATGGTTATCTCATCCTCGCTGTTCTGGTGGCGCAGGCGCGCATTTTGAAAACGCAACGTTTGGCGGCGCTGCAACCGGAAAACACGATAGCGGAAATGGAGACAATTGCGCCGCCGCCGTTCGAAGACGAGGGGCCTTCCTTATCCCCGCCCCCTTCCGGTCCGGTTCCTTATGGAGCGCGTTTTGTTCGCCGTCAGTGACATGCGGTCCGTCGCCGCGCGCATTCGTCCTATGCTTGGCGACGGATCTACCCTCCTAATCGTTTCGCATGTGGTGCAACTTGTGCTGCGCGTTGGCAGCAGCATGATCATCACGCGGCTGCTGTCGCCTGAAGCCTATGGCGTCATCGGCATCATTTCATCGATTTCATACATCCTCGTCATGATTTCCGACATGGGGTTGCGCGCCTATATCATCCGGCACGAGCATGGCGGCGACGAATTGCTGCAGTCGGTCTGGACAGTGCGGCTGATGCGCAATCTGACGATTTTCGCCATCATGTTTGTCGGCGCTGGTGTTTTCGCCGACATGTATAAAGCGCCCGAAATTACGCTCGCTATCCGGATCTGTGCTTTCCCTTTTATTGTTGAGGCGTTCTCGAGCCTTGCCTTTCAGACAACGGAGCGCAATCGCGGCGTTGTCAGGCTCACAGTTCTCGATTTCATCCGCTTTTTTCTTGTGACCTTGGCGACAATTATCGCCGCTTATTTTCTGCGCAACTATTGGGCGATTGTCA
>JAUIEG010000059.1 GCA_030428745.1 Alphaproteobacteria bacterium | reverse complement strand
CCTTCGAGCTGTCCCCGGCGGTCGGCCAGTTCAGCCTTGACTCGAGCATAATGATTGCGGAGCTGACCGGTGAAATCCTCAATCGCGATCTCGCGAAAGCCTCTCCCTTCAAGTTCACGCCGATAAAACGCGAAAGAGGCGAGGCTGCTCAGGTGGATGCGGTCATAGATTGGCTGCAACACGCTCGCGTCTGTAAGCGTATCTGCCTGCATCGGGTCGGTGAAGATAAACTCTCCGCCTTTTTTTAGAACCCTCGCTACTTCGTCGAGGACATTGCGGCGGTCGCCGGCATGGAGAATGGCGTCCTGCGACCAGACGATGTCGAACTCGGCGTCTTCGGCCGGGATGTCTTCGAAAGAACCCTCGACAACCGTGACCTTGTCTGCGAGCCCTTGTTCTTTTGTCAGGGCGCGGTTGCGGTCGTTTTCCTTTTCGGAAAGGTTGAGGCAGGTGACGTCTGCGCCGAAGTCGCCGGCGAGCACCCGCGCCGCGCCGCCATAACCGGAGCCAATGTCCAGGACGCGTGCGCCGGGTTTGAGGCCGCGAAGCCGCCGCGCCATGTGCAAAACCGTCTCTCGGCTCGCCTCTTTAATGGACCGGCGATCGTCATAAAGGCCGATATGAATGTCTTCGCCGCCCCAGATCGCAGCGTAGAAATTGTCTGCGTCTTCGCTGTCGTAATAATCGCGGGCGATCTCGGTGATGGATGCGGTTTGCTGGTTCATTAGGCTTGCTCGATAAAAGTCTTGTCGGCGATGTGCACGAGAAAGTCGGGTTCGTGCTCGTCGAACGTTTCCTGAAAGTCGCCATACGTGTTGACGCGCCGGAAGCCGACTTCCTTCATGAGATTGCGCATATACGCTTTGCGCAATGGGAACATATTCAGATAGTACTCGGAGCCGTCAGGGAAGGTGTAGCGAAAGCGCGCCAGAGAATCGTCCATGTGGGCCGGCTCGGCCGTGACCTTGTCGCCGCAATAATAATATTTGTGTTTGCTGTCGAAGCCGACATCGAGAATAGCGTCGTAATTGCGCTGGTCGAGAATGAGAATGCCGTCATGTTTCAATGCGGCGTAGAACTCGGCCAAGGCGCGCCGGCGGTCTTCTTCCTTGAAAAGATGCGTAAAGGAATTCCCGAGACAAATAATGGCGTCGAACTTCCCGTGTATATCCCGGTTCAACCAGCGCCAGTCAGAGTGGACTGTTTTCAGCATCAAATTGCGGTCGCGGGCGTTTTCAAAAGCTTTAGCGACCATTTCGGCGGAACCGTCGACACTGGTGACGTCAAAGCCGGCTTTCAGGAGCTGAACCGAATGGAAACCCGTGCCGCAGGCGACGTCGAGCACAGTTTTCTTGCCGCGCGCCTTTAGCATGTCGATGAAGAACTGCCCTTCGCTTCTGGCCCGGGCGTCCCAGTCAATCAAGTCATCCCACTTTTCGACAAAGCCGCGGATGTATTCTTCCTGGTAATGGTCGGTTTCGCGAACTTCGATGGGATTGCTGCCGAAATCCTGCGCTGGCGCGTCACTGTTACTTTTTGTCATAGTCTGTTGGTCTGAAGTCATGAATCTCTCTCTCCGCTTTAGTAAAAAGCTCCGCGACCCGCGGAATTGCATGGCGCAAAACGGCGCAGTTCGAGTCACGATTTCTGATTGCGAGCGCACCCTAGCGCGGTGTTTCGTCGATTTGAACCGTGAATCTGGAATTTTTTAGATATTTTTCGCGGATAATGCGCATTATATTGCATTTTAATAATCAGTATAATGAATAAATTGCAGGACTGTCATAAAAGTGAAATCCTCATTATTATTGATCTTCGCCGGCAGGTGGACCTGGTTTTCTATATATTGAGGAGAAAATGACGGAGCTTTTGGTCTCTAAACAGAAAGAAACCGACTGGCCTCAGCTATGGCGTGTGCTTGTGCCGGCTTTTCGCGCCGGGGAATCCTATCCGTTGCCGCGCGATGTCAGTGAAGAAGAAGCCAAACGATATTGGATAAAAACCGACGGATATAATGCTGTAGCGCGCGATGAAACGGGCGCAATCGTCGGCGTCTATTATCTGCGCCCTGATCAGGGCGGACCGGGCGCGCATATATGCAACGCAGGTTATGTGATCACGGAGGCGGCGCGCGGGCGCGGGCTGGCGACGGCGCTCTGCCTTCAGTCGCAGGAACAGGCGCGCGCGATGGGATTTCGCGGCATGAAGTTTAACCTCGTGGTTTCGACGAACATTGCAGCAGTCAAAGCGTGGAAAAGGGCTGGAATGGAAATCATAGGAACTGTGCCGGGCGCATTTCGTCACCCTGCGCAAGGTTTCGTCGATGCGTATATAATGTTCAGGGCGTTGTAGGAGACATCGATGACCCAGCCACATGATGTCGAGTTTGCATCCGAGCAATATCAAAAGTGGCTGGTCGCGCTTAAAGATGAAGCCATGCTCGCGACCCTCAATCAGGCGCAAGCGATGATGCGTGCTGTTATGGAGGAGTTGCGTGACAGTGTTTCCGATGACGATGCAATGGCGATCGCCAATGCGCTGCCGGCGCTTGCACGCGGGATCATGCTCGAAGGCTGGCGGCCAGGCGTCGAGAAAAAAGTCATCGCCTCCCCGGAAGATTTTCATCAGCGGCTTGTTTCCCGGCTTGAGCCTCACCAGCCACCTCCGGACGGTCTCGCCGCCGCTGTGCTCGCTGTCTGGCGAAGGGGGCTGTCGTCTGAAAAAGCAAGAGCGCTATCGGACAGGCTTCCGGCGGCGCTGCGCCCTCTCTGGCCCGCCTGACGGGCCAGCTTTCCTTGTGGACCGCGCCCGCTTGCGGCTATAGACCTCGCTCAGTTTCAGGAAAGTCCACATGGCCCGCATTCTCATCACTTCGGCGTTGCCCTATATCAACGGAATCAAGCATTTGGGGAATCTCGTGGGCTCCATGCTGCCGGCCGATGTTTATGCGCGTTTCAAGCGCCAGCAGGGTCATGAGACGCTTTATATCTGCGCCACGGATGAGCACGGCACGCCGGCGGAGCTTGCCGCCCGCGCCGCCGGCCAGGACGTCGCCGAATATTGCCGCGAGCAGCATGAGATCCAGAAAAAGGCGGGCGCCGATTTCGGCCTTTCCTTCGATCATTTCGGGCGGTCATCGAATCCGCCGAACCATCGCCTGACGCAACATTTCGCCCATGTGCTCGAACAGAACGGCCTCATTGAAGAGCGCACGGACAAACAGGTCTATTCCATCGACGATGAGCGCTTTTTGCCTGACCGCTATGTGGAAGGCACATGCCCACATTGCGACTATGAAAAAGCGCGCGGCGACCAGTGCGATAATTGCGGGCGCCTGCTCGACCCAACGGATTTGAAAGATCCTTACTCCGCGATTTCCGGATCGAAGAATGTAGAAGTGCGCGAGACCAGACATCTCCATCTGTTGCAAGCGCAAATGCAGGATCGGATTGCAGACTGGATCAATTCAAAACCCGACTGGCCCCAGCTGACCAAATCCATTGCGCAAAAATGGCTGAAGGAAGGTCTGCGCGACCGTTCGATCACGCGCGATCTGAAATGGGGCATTCCCGTCGCTTATGACGGAACGCCGCGGCCCGGATTTGAAAACAAGGTTTTCTATGTCTGGTTCGACGCGCCCATCGAATATATCGGCGCGACGGAGGAATGGGCGGAAAAGACCGGGAATGAGTGGGAGCGCTGGTGGCGCACCGACAAAGGCGCAGACGATGTCCGCTATGTGGAATTCATGGGCAAAGACAATGTCGCCTTTCACACGGTGAGTTTCCCCGCGACCATTCTAGGCTCGGAAGAGCCGTGGAAGCTTGTGGACACCCTGAAGTCGCTCAACTGGCTCACCTGGTATGGCGGCAAATTTTCAACGAGCCAGAACCGCGGCATTTTTATGGATCAGGCGCTGGAGTTGCTGCCCGCTGATTACTGGCGATGGCATCTGATGGCGAACGCGCCGGAATCCGATGACGCGTCCTTTACGCTCGAACATTTCGCGTCCGTAGTGAACAAGGACCTTGCGGATGTTCTCGGCAATTTCGTCAACCGGATTACGCGCTTTTGCAAGGCGCGTTTCGGGGAGGAGGTTCCGTCGGAAGGCGACTATGGCGAAGCTGAAGCCGCGCTTGAAAAAGAACTCGACGCAAAAATAAAATCCTACACGGATAATCTTGAACAGATGGAGTTCAGAAAAGCCTTCGCCGACCTTCGAGGCATCTGGGTGGCGGGCAATGAATATCTGCAGATCGCCGCGCCCTGGACCGCCATCAAGGAAGACCGGGAAAAGGCGGCGGCGTCAGTGCGATGCGCCCTCAATCTGATTGCTTTGTTCGCGGCGCTGTCGCGCCCTGTCATCCCGTTCACGGCGGATAAGATGTTCGCTATATTCAATCTCGATCCGGCGGAGGCGTCGGCTTGGCCGAAATCCGCCAAAGAAGCGCTTTCGCGGTTCAAGGGCGGGGAGGCGTTCACGCCGTCCGATGTTCTCTTCGCGAAGATTGAGGATGAACAGGTCGCCGAATGGCGCGAACGGTTCGGGGCGGAGTAAAGGAAGAATGATGCGGCGTATCGCAACCCTGGTTTTGTCAGTTTTTTTTCTCGCGGCCTGCTCTCCCGATGCGGAAAGAACGGCGCCGCCGCCCGCCGCCGGCGACAATGTGAATGTCGTCAACGGGCTGATGGAGGCGTTCAATGACCATGACGCTGACAGGATGCGTGATTACTGGCATCAGGACGTCACCTGGATCGAGCTTTCCGGTCAGCAGGCGAGCCCGGTGACAACGAGCGCCACGCAGCTTCATGATGAACTCGTCGCCTATTTCGAAACCTATCCGTCCGTTTCATCGAGCCTTGAGAACATCGCCGTCAATGGCAATTTCGTCACCGCCGTCGAACGCCCGGTTTGGGAGGAGGCGGGCGAGCGTAAGAGCCAGGCTTCCGTCGTTGTGTATGAAATCATTGACGGCAAGGTGAAACGGTTCTGGTATTACCCTCCGCAATAGGAGGCGCCTGACTGGCGTATGACCCCATGCCGACAGTTTTCGTGGTTCAGCATTCTAGAAAAATTTCAGATGACGCTGACGACGTGAAAATGATCGGCGTTTATGCGAACCGGACTGACGCTCTTTCCGCTGTCGCAAGGCTAAAATCTCAGCCTGGCTTTTCTGCATATCCAGAAATTGTATCGCATGAAGATGATCTAGACGAAGGTTTTTTCGTCGAGGAATATGAAATTGGAAAAGACCATTGGACTGAAGGCTTTGTTACGGTCTGAGCGCCAGAAAAATTAGGAAGGAAACTCTTATGATGAAAGACCTGTTTTCGCTCGAAGGCCGCACGGCGCTTGTCACCGGCGGCTCGCGCGGCATCGGCAAGATGATTGCGCAAGGTTTTCTGGAGCAGGGCGCCAAGGTCTACATCACCGCGCGCAAAGCGCCGGCCTGCGATCAGGCAGCGGAAGAGCTTTCACAATACGGGACATGCGTTTCGTTGCCTCATGATCTCGCGACTGTAGCTGGCTGCGAAGCGTTGGCGGCGGAGCTTGCGACCCATGAAAGCCAGCTCGATATTCTGGTCAATAACGCCGGCGCCGCATGGGGCGCCGATTTTACGGAATATCCCGAAAGCGGCTGGGACAAGACCATGGACCTTAATGTGAAGTCGCTGTTCTTCCTGACGCAGAAACTGCATCCGATGCTGAAAAAAGCCGCGAGTAAGGACCCTGCGGGCAAGGTGATCAACATCGCGTCAATCGACGGGATTAAAATCAATCCGTGGGAGACCTACGCCTATCAAGCGTCGAAGGCCGCGGTCATTCATCTGACCCGGCGTATGGCGGCGCGGCTTATCGAAGACAATATCTGCGTGTCCGGCATTGCGCCTGGCGCCTTCCCGTCGGAGATGAACCGCGCTGCGAAAGATCATGGCGACGCGGTCGCGAAAATGATCCCCGCGAAACGTATCGGCCGTGACAGCGACATGGCGGGCGCGGCGGTGTTTCTTGCCTCGCGCGCCGGTGACTATGTGGTGGGCGACACGCTCGCCGTCGATGGCGGCGTCGCCTATTCCCAGATCAGCCAGGCTTGGGGATAAGACCTGAAAATCAGGGATTAAATCCGCCCGCCTTCAAAAACGCGATTTCTTGCTGGCTCGATTTGCGCCCAAAAACCTTGTTCCGGTGCGGAAAGCGCCCGAAGCGTTTGACGATGTCGCGATGCAGGATAGCGAAGGACAGGTTCATTGTTGTCGGCAATTGCGCCTTGAACAGCGCGACGCATTCTTCCTGAACGCCTAAATCTTCCGCATGCATGAACGGCATGTAAAAAAACGCCCGGCGTTGATCATTCACCAGTTGGTCGAACCGCCGCGCCAGCGCCTCGCGCGCGACATCAAGGGCTTGTGCGTCCTGCGCAAAGGCTTCTGGCGTATCACGATAGAGATTGCGCGAAAACTGGTCGAGAATGAGGATCAGCGATAGCGAATAAACCGGATGCGCGCGCCACACGTCGAGGCGACCAGCCTTCGCCGCGTCATGCAGCGCGCCGAAGCGCGTCTTGATGGCTTTGTCGAAAGCGTCATCGCGCCGGAACCATTGATAGGGTTTCGACTCCTCAAACCAGAAATGTAAGACGGCGTCGCCATTTGCGTTTGTGGGGCGTGTCTTGATCGACATAATAAAATTCAGCTTATCTTTCTAAACTCATGAGTAGGTTATCGACTATATCAATTAACTGATCATTATACTCTTCGTTTCGGTCCTTCGCATGTAACATGTTGCATAGGTCATCCACCGTCAGATTGATGATTAGCTTGCCGTGTTCGCGTATTGCTCCGCGACAAGCGGCTAATGCATTCTTGTCAGGGCCAGTCCTTGATATAATAATTGCTGTCGCGCGCAATGCCGGCTTGTATAAATATTTTTCGGTCGTGTATATCTGACCTTGTTTGATTTTGAGTTTGTAATTTTTGAATTCGAAAATAACATAACGCGAGTTGAACTGAGTTGCGAGTAGGTTCCAAAAATCGTGGTTAGAGGCCACACGGGCAATTGCATCATAATAAGAAATACCACTATCTGTTTTGTGTTGGGTGGACCATCCCCTAAGGTCTTTCTTGAATAAATACTCGAGAGCATTTACCACTGCATCTTCAAATTTTTTTGCGGACTTCCTGCCTGTTGGAATGCCTTTAATTTCCTCGCACAGTTTTTTTCCACGCTCTTCTTGGTGATATGTATTTGCTTTTGATGGGTTGTTCCTCGCTGTCGATATGTCTTTTTGAATGTCGACTTCTTCTGGCGTCAGTTTTGGAAGACTCGAAAGCACAAACGTGTCTTGTAAGATGCTATCCAGCTCCTCCATCAAGTTTATGTATTGAGTGGCCAAGAAAGCGACTGTGTCGACATCGTAAAGAACTACGTTTGGGAACCCTGTCTTGATGGCGTCTCGCGCAGATAAATTGGTCTTGTTACCCAAGACTAAAATGCAATATTCGGCATTTGCGGATCGACGTGCAAAATCCAGGGCCGCCACTGTCTTAAGCAACACCGAATTTGAAACTAAAATTGTCCTGTATAATTTTATTTCAACAACAGCAGTTATGTGTCCCTCCGCGTTAATCTCAAAGTCGTAACCCACGTCCAGCCTGCGGGTGGGAGGCGTCAATGGAAGGCCGAACTTAGCAAACAGTCTGATCGCAAAGTTCTCGAATCTTGTATAAATTCTCTCATCAGCCATAATGCCTCCTCGAAGAAGTTTTGAGTTTTAGACCGTCGCCAGTGAAATAGCCTTCTTCATCACGGTCGGCACGCGCGCCTCGTTCGGTTTGATCCATTGCTGGTCTGCGGATTTGCGAAAGCCTTTCGGCGCCGTCCCCGCATAAACATCAAGCGTCAGGTGGAAATGGGTGAATGTGTGCGTCGCCTCGCCGGCCTTTTGCCATTTGGCCTTTGTGGGCGCGCTTTTAAGCGCGTCGCCGTTGAGCTTTTCTTTCCACTCCGTGCCGGGCAGGCCCAGCATGCCGCCGAGCAGTCCCTTTTCCGGGCGCCGCTCGAACAGCATTTCGCCTTTCGTATTCATGAGCGCAAAGACTGCGCCGACGCGGTTAGGCTTCGCTTTCTTGGCCGCCTTCACCGGAAAGTTTTCCTGCGTTCCTGCCTTTTGCGCTGCGCAGTTTTTTGAAACAGGGCACAGCAAGCAAGACGGCGCTTTCGGGCGGCAGATGCCGGCGCCGAGATCCATCAGGCTCTGCGCAAAATCGCCGGAGCGTTTCTCCGGCCAGATTTTTTCAAGACGCTCTCTGATCTCCGCTTTGGCGGCGGGCAGGGGCGTGTCGATTTCATAAAGGCGCGAGACGACGCGCTCGATATTGCCGTCAATAACGATGGCGCGGCGGTCGAAGGCGATAGCAGCGATGGCGGCGGCGGTGTAGTCGCCAATGCCTGGCAAGGCGCGCAACCCTTCTTCCGTATCCGGAAAAACGCCGTCATGTTCCTCTGCGACCGCAATTGCGCATTTGTGAAGATTGCGCGCCCGGGCGTAGTAACCCAGGCCCGCCCATTGGCCGAGGATGTCTTCCTGTGGCGCAGCGGCCATGGTTTTCACGTCTGGCCAGCGCGCCAGAAATTCAGCATAGCGGGGAGCGACCGTCGCAACGGTAGTCTGTTGCAGCATGATTTCCGACAGCCATACGGCGTAAGGATCGGGAGCCGTGCTTTTTTTCCGCGCCCCAGCCTTCTTTGCTTTTGGCCCCACACGCCAGGGCAACTCGCGCGCGTGGGCGTCATACCAGGCGAGCAGGGCTTCAGCGATTGGGGAGTTCTTTCTTCGGTTCGTAGTCACATTTGATCCGGGCGGCGTTTGTCTTGCGGCGCCCCAGTGTTAGAATGCCGGAACGCATCGGGCAAAGACCAAAGTGACCACATATCAGCGAACCCGTCCCATCCGCTCAGCTGCGCCGGCTATCGCGCGCGCTTCCGCAGGCGTGTTCCGCAAGCTTGCGGAACGGACGAAATTCATGGACCCGGCGCTGGCCGAACGCTGGCCACAGCTCGCTGGGGAAAAACTCGCCGCCCTCTGCAGGCCGGGCCGTTTAACCGGCCGGGGCCCTGGGGGCGGGGGGCGCACGCTGGAGCTTTACGTGCCCAACGGCGCCGCGGCGGCGGCTGTCGATATGGAGCGGGACGGGCTGATCGCCCGGCTCAACACCTATCTCGGCCCGGGCTCTGTGTCGCGCATTGCGGTGATCCAGACCGGCAAGGCGGTTAAGGCGTCCAAAGGTCCGGCGCCGGAGGGAGGCGCTGAAGACGGTGAGCTGGGCGCCGCGCTCGCATCCTTCAGGACCGCCATTCGCCGCCGAAACGGCGGAAAATAAAGCGATTTTGACCATCTGGGCTGGCCTTTTGGGCTTGCGCCTGACGCCGCCATCGGCGATTTTGCAGCTCAATTTGATTTAAAAGGCCGCGCCCCGGAGCGCGGCCGGTTTTGAAAGGCGGTTCCGCAATGTCTCTCACCTTCGCTTCTTTTCGTCGTCCGGCATTTTCCGCCGTTGTCGCGGGTGGGCTGGCGCTATTGATCGCCGCCTGCGGCGGGGCCAATTCCTCGGAAGCAGAGACGGCGTCCGGAACGGACCCGGCGTCGGTTGAAAAAGCGGGCGAAGGCGCGCTAGGCGATATGGCCATGGGCGACGCTGATGCGCCGCTGACGGTGGTCGAATACGCCTCGGTGACCTGCCCGCACTGCGCG
>JAUIEG010000767.1 GCA_030428745.1 Alphaproteobacteria bacterium | reverse complement strand
AGTAACCAAGCATAGCGTCGGACAATCTTCTTTCCGTCGCAGTGTCCGGAATTTCCGGCCAGCTCGGCGTCAAGTCATCGATAGTGCCGAAAACATAAGGAATTTCACTGGCGTGAAAGGCATGCAACCCGGCCTCATTCGCGGCCGGATAGCCATGATTGAAAATATAAAGATACCCGGCGGCGCCGAGTTCGGA
Organism: Alphaproteobacteria bacterium; assembly: GCA_030428745.1. GTDB lineage: Bacteria > Pseudomonadota > Alphaproteobacteria > Caulobacterales > Parvularculaceae > Hyphococcus. The sequence goes on along the minus strand of JAUIEG010000767.1, from coordinate 1,610 downwards.
TTGCTTGCGCACAAGCCGTTCGGCGGTCCAGCCATACATAGCGTCGCGCGTTGTGGCGAGCATGCTTTCTTCCAGATCCGCGGGCGGGTATTGTTTCAAGAATGCTTCGGCGAGTTCACCGTATGCCTCACGGATGGCTTGCTCATAATCTTCAGCGTTTTTCGGAGCCTTCGGGAGAAGAACGCGCAAGGAGCGGATTTCCCCGCTGTTGAAACCAGCGAGGATCGGAACCGGCGCCTGTTCGCCGCGATCAAACACAGTCGTCAGCTCTTCGGGAAGAACAACGCCATCCACGGCGCCCCACGCGATATAACCTGCCTGCTGGCTTTTTCTGATCAAGGTGGCGGCATCCATCTCGCGCAACGCAGCGATGTTCTCCGCGCCAAGTTTGTCAGCGACATAAAGACCAATCGCTTCGGCCGACGGCACACCATAGCGCGCTTCTTTTAAGGCCGGCGTTGAAATCATATAGGCGCTTTGCGCGATCGCTTTATGAAACAGCCCACGCGCAGGCGGCGACGTCATCAAGTACATGACGCTGAGCGCGCCCGCCGACTCACCTGCAATCGTTACATTGTCAGGATCGCCGCCGAACGCCTCAATATTGCGCTGAACCCATTCAAGCGCGGCAATCTGGTCGAGCATCCCGTAATTGCCGGAAATATTATCCGGCGATTCCGCACTCAGTTCAGGATGCGCAAGATAGCCCAAAGCCCCAACACGGTAATTGATGGAGACAACGACGAGACCGCTTTGCGCCAACGCCGCGCCGTCATACATCCGCTGACTGCTGGCGCCCGCGCGCAACGAGCCGCCATGTATCCATACAAATACAGGCGCATCCGTCGCATCCTTCGGCTTCCAGACATTCAGCGAAAGACAATCTTCGCTCATCGCCTTCAGGTTTTCAGCATAGATGCTTTTGACATTCGCACGAAACTGCATGCATGCGGGACCGAATTCACTTGCATCGAATTCGCCTTCCCATTCCGCCGCCGGCGATGGCGGCTTCCAGCGCGCCTCACCCACGGGCGGCGCGGCGTAGGGAATGCCTTTGAAGACCTGAAGCCCGTTCTGCTCCACGCCCCTGACCAGACCGGCGGGCGCTTCGATTACAGCGCCGCTCTGCGCCTCTTCACTCGCATGTGCGCACGCGACGGTCATTGCCAGCATGGCTGCCGCAAAAAAACGGAAGAAAAAAGTCGTCATGCGGCCTCTCCGGGTTTGAGGGCTTCGCGGCGCATTGTCCGCGCGAGCAAGAGGAAAATCGCCACCGCCAGAAAATAAAACGGGATCAGCGTATAGAACGCGAGTTGAAGCGAGTTTTCAGGGTGAGTCGAACGGAAAAAATCACTGACGAAGCCGAGATATGTCGGCCCGAAGCCAAGGCCGATCAAGTTCATCACCAACAGGAGAAGCGCGCCGGACAGAACACGCTGGTGCGGGCTGACCTCTTCCTGAACAAAGGCGACAGCCGGGGAAAGGTAGAAATAGTTGAAGAATGTCGGCACAGCCAGAAAAGCCATCGCAAGCGGCCAGCCAGGCGCCCAGACAAAGCCTGCGAAAAACGGCGCGGCGATGACGAGCGCCGCAGCAGGGACATACGCATA
>JAUIEG010000766.1 GCA_030428745.1 Alphaproteobacteria bacterium | reverse complement strand
TTTTTCAACGGTCAAGGCGACTGGCCGAGCGCAGGACCAGAACCGGGCGAGGAAAGCCGTGAAAACGCTGAAATGACGGAAAATGAGGGTGGAAGACTGAAACGACCCGCAGCAAAAACTCGTTGTGGCTGCTTCCTTCCGGACCTGACCAGGTTGGCGAGAGCCGCGTCCGCCAGCCTTCCGAGAGGCTATATCGACGCTCAGCTTCGTGAATGCAAGGGGGGTCTTCGTGATCCCGCGTGACCGGGCCTTTATGCTATGCGGCCCCTCGGGCAATTGAGAGGGCGACCCATGAACATCATTTCGCGACTATTTCCGTGGGCCGGGGGCCTGTTTATTTCGGCAATCTTCATCGACTCGCTGCGTTTCAAATTCACTGGCCATCCAACGCCACAGCATATTTTCTCGACCCTTAAGGAATGGTCGGGCATCGGCCTGTTTTACCCGGCGGGACCGTGGATCATCGGACTTGGCGAACTCTTGTCGTCGATCCTCCTGATCGGCCTGCCCGTGTTGTTCCTGCTGATGAACCGCAAAAAACTCATCGCGCCGGTGCAGTTTCTCGGCGCGCTTGTCGCGCTTGGGATCATGAGCGGCGCTATCACTTTTCACCTCTTCACGCCGCTCGGGATCGAAACCCCGACGGAATGGGCGAATGGATCTCCGACCGAGTTTTCCCCGGCGCTCTTTTACGCCGCCTGCGTGAGCTGGCTCTTCGCTTTGATCATTCTCTTCATCCACCGCGGCGCCATAGGCTTTTTCCTTGGGCGTTCTGCAGAGGTCAGCAGCGCATAAAGCTTGCACGGGCGCGGATCGCTTGCGACAAACACGGCATGTTGCACGGAACCAACCCCAACTGGTTCGCGAACAGCCCGCTGTCGCGCATCAATATAGAAAAAGATCAGGATGCGTTTTTCAAAGCGCGTCTCGGCGACCCTGACAGTCTCCTTATTCCACTGTGGCGCGGCGACCCGTTGATGGCGGATGGCAAGCCGGCGTTTCTTTCCATTGCGGCGCTGTCGGAATTTCCCAAAGACGCCCCAGTCATTCTTTTGGGACTGAAGGACGGCCGCGCCTATTTCGCGGTGGATGTTTCCACCGCGACCAGCGCTGAGACTGCGCCTTTCGCCGATATTGGCGAGTATGTTCAGCTGCGCGTCGCCGCCGGGGTTTTAACGCGCGATGACCTCGCCATTATCGGCCAGGGCCGCTGGTATTTCGAATGGCGCAGGAAACATCGCTTCTGCGCCAATTGCGGCGGCGAAACGCATCTTGAAGCGGGCGGCGCCAAGAGCCGCTGCACCCAATGCGAAGAAGAACATTTTCCGCGCATCAATCCGGTCGCCATCATGCTCGCCATCCATGAAGACGCCTGCCTCTTGGGACGTGGCCATCAATTCCCGCCGGGTTTTGTGTCCGCGCTCGCCGGTTTTGTCGAAGCGGGCGAAACGCCTGAAGAATGCGCGCGCCGCGAGCTCTTCGAAGAAGCGGGCGTCATCATCGACGACGTGCGCTATCAATTTTCGCAGCCTTGGCCCTTCACCTGTTCGTTGATGATGGGTTTTATCGCCGAGGCGGAGGGACGCGAGATTACACTCGATACGGAGGAACTCGCTGAAGCGCGCTGGTTCGACAAGGCCGACGTGATTGCAGTCCTCAATGACGAGACGCGCGACTTCAATGTGCCGCCCAAATTCACCATCGCCCGGCAATTGCTGGAACGGTGGGTGAGGGAATAATCGTCAAACGCTCCGTTCACGGCCTTTTTTATAAACGCCGAGAATTTTCAAGGACGATGAAAAGAAGC
>JAUIEG010000058.1 GCA_030428745.1 Alphaproteobacteria bacterium | reverse complement strand
GACGTCGAGCAGATCGTCGGAAACGCCCCGCTCTTTTTTCTCGGCTGCGTTGAATGCCTCAAGCTGGCTCTTGTTAGGCAGTTCGCCGTTCCAGATGAGATATGCGACCTCTTCGAACCGGCACTGCGTCGCAAGGTCCTGCACCTTGTAGCCGCGATAGGTGAGCGAGTTGATCTCCGGCATCACTTTCGAGATATCAGTATCGTCGACGATGACACCCGCCAATCCATATTTTACGTCATTCTTACTCATCTTTTTCGCCCACATTCCTATTGTTTTTCACGCCTAAAGCACGCTGTCCAACTCCGGCAGCGCTTTGAAGAGGTCTGCGACGAGGCCGTAATCGGCGACCTGGAAGATTGGCGCTTCCTCGTCCTTGTTGATGGCGACGATGACTTTGGAGTCTTTCATGCCCGCAAGGTGCTGGATCGCGCCGGAGATGCCGACGGCGATGTAAAGCTCGGGCGCGACGACCTTGCCGGTCTGGCCGACTTGATAGTCGTTCGGCACGTAACCCGCATCGACCGCAGCGCGCGACGCGCCGACCGCGGCGCCGAGCTTATCGGCGACCGGGAAGATGTATTTCTCGAAGTTTTCGTAAGAGCCGAGCGCGCGGCCGCCGGAGATGACGATCTTGGCGCCCGTAAGCTCCGGCCGGTCGGACTTGGTCAGGTCTTCGCTGACAAAGGACGAAAGGCCCGGATCGGCCGGCGCGTTGACGGTTGTGACTTCGGCGGAGCCGCCCTGGCCCGCCGCGGCGAAAGATGTCGCGCGCACGGTGATGACTTTCTTCGCATCAGACGACTTCACCGTCTGCATGGCGTTGCCGGCATAGATCGGCCGCACAAAGGTGTCCGGCGCCTCGACCGCGACGATCTCCGAGATCTGCATGACGTCGAGCAGCGCGGCGACGCGGGGCATGACGTTCTTGCCGGTTGTGGCCGCGGATTTCAGGATCGCATCATAGTCGCCTGCGACCGAGACGATGAGGTCGGCGAAGGGCTCTGCAAGACGGTGGGCGTATTGCGCGCCATCTGCATGCAGCACCTTCCGCACGCCGTCGATCTTCGCGGCGGCCGCGGCCGCATCGCCTGCGCCGGAGCCTGCGACCAGAACGTCGACATCGCCGCCAATGGCCTTGGCGGCGGTAACGGTTTTCAGCGTGGACTCGTCAATCGAGTTTCCGTGAACATCTGCAACAACGAGGACCGCCATCAGATCACTCCCGCTTCATTTTTGAGTTTCGAGACAAGTTCCGCAACATCGGCGACTTTGACGCCGGCTTCGCGTTTCGGCGGCTCGGTGACTTTCACCGTCTGAAGCCGCGGCGCAATATCGACGCCATAATCGCCGACCTCTTTCACATCGAGCGGTTTCTTCTTCGCCTTCATGATGTTCGGCAGCGACGCATAGCGCGGCTCATTAAGGCGAAGGTCGGTGGTGACAATGGCAGGCAGGTTGATCGAGATGGTCTGCAAGCCGCCGTCAATCTCGCGGGTGACATTGGCCTTGCCGCCGTCGATCTTCACTTCCGAGGCGAATGTGCCCTGCGACCAGCCGAGCAGCGCCGCCAGCATCTGGCCGGTCTGATTGGAATCGTCGTCGATCGCCTGCTTGCCGAGAATGACGAGCTGCGGGCTTTCTTCCTCGACCACTTTCTTGAGGAGTTTCGCGACGGCGAGGGGTTCGACCGTTTCGTCCGTCTTGATCAGGATCGCCCGGTCCGCGCCCATGGCGAGCGCCTGGCGCAACTGGTCCTGGGCTTTTTCGGGGCCGATGGAGATCGCGACGATCTCTTCCGCCGTGCCGGCTTCCTTCAGGCGAACCGCTTCCTCGACGGCGATCTCGTCGAACGGGTTCATGGACATTTTCACATTGGCGAGGTCGACGCCGGTCTGGTCCGATTTCACGCGCACTTTGACGTTGTAGTCGATCACGCGTTTCACGGGCACGAAGATTTTCATCTTATGTCTCCGGGCTTTTTGAGGCCGTGTTCGGTAAGCGGTCTGGTCACTTCACACTTGAGACGCCTGCAACAAGAAAGGAGAGGGAACAACTGGCCGCCGCTCCGCGTTGGCGCGTACTTCTCAGCCCTATCTGCATTTTTCGTTACGTCGGACGCCTCAAGAGCGACGTGAGCTCAACTAAGTATAGAGATATAAAGTAAAAAAAAGCGCCCGATCGCCGTCATCATACTCATGATATAATGGGCGGATGAATGAATGTATGTCGTAAAATCTCTTCTCAGACTTGGCTCTCCCACGATTGTGACTTGGGGGGCGCCAAAAAATGGGATGAGGCTCACAGATCGCCTGGCGAAAATTCAGATGGGCGGCCACTCGCCTTCGGCATCGTACGAATGCCTCGAGTCCAAAATCGGTATTTCGACGGGCGCCAGCTGAACAGTTTTCACAAGAGCTACTCAAGGCGACTGGGCGACATTCCTTATCATTCTTTTGCTACCGGCGCATTCCCCTGGTCAAATCGGAACCGTGCGCCGGAGTTGAGCGACAAGCCGTGTGCAGCAAGCGCCGGCCAACCCTTGTACGACATTTCATCCCCACCAAGGCGGAGTAGCTTGATCTTCACCAAGGTTCGCGGGTGTCGTCGTCAAAGCGGGTACGCTCATGGCCCCCGCCAAAAAGTAAGCGAGCGAAATCATTTTCCATTCTAGATAGACCTGAAGCCCCTCAGCGCCCCCTTCCTGACCATGGCCGCTTTCTTTGCCCTCCAAAAAAGCGGCGACCTAGGTTTGAAAAATTGGTCCGGCGTGAGGGAGAGAATCTGGCTTAATTCGTAACCCGAAGGAGAAGTGAATGAGCGGGAAACGATTTAAACCTGAACATATTATTGGAATGCTGACAGAATCTCAGTTTCGCGAGACGCAGAATTCGCTCTCCGGCGCATGCTAGTGACGAGGAACTGAGCAGCTAAGCCTGATCGGAACTGTTGGCCTAATCATCCGACCAAAGTTCCCACTGCGCATGTTTAGCGCGAGCTTGCTTGTTTTTCGCCCATTGGCAGGAGAAACTCAAAACCCACACTTTCGGTGTCTATAGAATCTGTCAGCGTCATAGTTGGCGTTGCAGCAAACAAAGATTGCAGCAGCGCCTCCGGATTGTCGGTTTCAACTTCATATACTGCGGTAAAAACGGTGCGGCCATCATCGTCTGGCGTCAGGCTTTGAAAACGTTGGCACGCATTAAACCCGGGGAGGGAAAGCACATCATGTATATGCGTGTTGTCGTACCACTGGTTATACTCACCCTCGCGTCCCTGGATTGCTTTGCTTGTGACTTTCAGAAGGTATTGCATGATCTGTGTCCTTTGGTTGTCAAACGCTGCTGGAGTGCGCAAAAATTTTGAGGTGCGGCCGGTTGGGTGGCTTACACCATGTGCCGTAGGTCATAGCTTTTCTTGCGGGCGCGCAGCTGGCTAACCCGTTCGTCAGGAGTGATCCGCTTGGCGCCTTGCGCCTCAAGGTCTAGCTGATCACGCTTTACGATCTTCTCGCTGATTAATCTCGGGAGCTGCCCCTCCGGCGTTGCGCGCGGCACGCCCTGAAAGCGCAATATGAAGATCACCTCCCGCAGACCGCCTGTATCCAGCCAGTTGTGAATGCCAGGGTCTTCAGGCGAAATCACGAAAGTGAAATTGCCGTCATCATCAGGCGCCATCTGGGAATTGTTAAAGGAGCTGGTGCGCTGGTCAGGCTCGATACTCAAGTGCCACCAATCATGAACGAACACATCGCGGAAAGCTGCGTTGCCGGAATTCAATGTAACGACGAACGCTTCGTCATCAGCCAGCGAAACCGTTGCGTAGCCGCCATATTGCGATCTTAATCCGCCGACAGCGCCAGACGGGTGGGGGCCTGTAACTCGATTGTATTCTTTTCCATGCGACAGATAAGTGAACCAAAAGTAGAGCGGCACATCCCGAAGCATCCAGTCGATAGCCCGGAAGGCCATTTCATCGTCGCTGAGCGGCGGCTCTGGTGATGGGTTGAGGCGCTTCACGCGAATGGTGTTTGCGCGTTCTGAGGCCCAATCGCCAATCGAGTCGCGGACGAAAAGGAAAAGCGCGCCGCGTTGTGTTTGTAGATGATTAGGCCGGCCATTTGCTGGCTGGTCATCGATGGTAACGGTAAAGTTGCCATCTTCCTTCACTACAAGGTCTTCATTATCAAGGCTTGCCAGCGTCATTGACGTTCCGGAATTGGCGACAATAGTCCAGGTCGTGTCAGCCGGGCCCTGGTTTAGCCGACTGCCGTCGATGCGATAAGCGCCGCCATGTTCGATGCCGACCATGTGGTAGACGTTGTCTTGATTGTCGCCGCCCATGCGCGCGCCGCGCATTTTGTGGCCGAACCATTCGTGGGCCATCATCCAGTTATGGCCGACGCGCGGGTGATTGGCGTCGCTCGCTACTGCTTTGATGACATAGTTCATCGCGTATTCTGGAATAAAGTCGTCCAAGCGGGTTTTTGCTGCGTGGCTTGCCCGTTCCGAAACTGTCACCCACAAGAAGCGCGCCTGTTTGATCGCCTGCTGAATGTCATCGCGCTCCCAAAGTCGCAGCGCGGTTTTTTCAACCCAAACCTGATCAGCGGTCGCGACAGGGTTGTGGCGCGAAAGAAAATAGCTATCCGTTTTAATCCACTCCGGTACGGACATTGTTGTTCCTCTTCGGGTGGGTTGCCAGTGTTACGCCTTATGGGCGATTAATTCGTCAGATAGCGCTGACGGTAAGGTTCGAATGCTACGCTTTGTTGCGCCCAATTCACCGCAAATGGCTCAAACGCATATTTGTGGCGTCCGTACCGGTCGGAATTGTTGGAAGGATCGTCAAGCCAGGTTCTCATGGCGTTTTCTGTCTCCGATGACCAGGTGAACCCCCAATCTTGATAACATTGCCGCATTGCGCCGACGGGGTCGGCGATGAACGCTTCAAACTTCATGTGCTTTACTCGGTGGTCATCCATGGCTGGATCGTTCATCACTGCCTCCAGGCGCTGACGAAAATCCGCGAGGTATCCAGCTGCAAGCGTTGGGCGATCGAGCGCACCCAGCGTAATCGCATCATAGACGACGGCTGCGATCGCCAAATTGGACGGCAGAAAGGATTCCGGTTCACGATGCGGAAACAGCACGCGCGCGCCGGGAAAGACTTTGAAAAGAGTCGATAGGTGGCGTTGATGTTCAATGCCCTTGAGCACCCAACGTCTCCGAGGGCGCTTCCATTGTTGGTGCTGAAGAAATGTTTTCAGCCACCGGTAGGCGCCCTCCAGGTCAGCGCTTCCCTCTCGAATCGCGAGTGTTGGCGCATCGCAAAGGACGACGGGGTAGTTATCCCAAAAGTCGAGAGTCCAGATTTCTTCATCTTCGATAAGCGTGTTTTCCGCGTTGTCCCAGTATGGGTGAAGCGTCATGATGCCGGGGCAGGTCTCCACAAAATGCCGGACCACGTCGCCCGCGGCGCGTTTTCGTTCGCCGGTCACAGCGGTCTCGCCCGGCGGCGGCGATGGCTCGTGCACCTGCCAGGCGCGCACGCCTTCGTTCGCTGGGTCCGCATCAAAGAGAGCCTGTTGGATAGAGGTTCCTGTGCGTGCAAAACCAATGATGAAAATTGGATCGGATATTTCTTCATTCAGGATTTCAGGATGTTTCCTTAGATCGCGTTCGATGTTCAATCGTCTGGCAAGCAGCTTTACGACTTGCCGACGCGCTGCGGCCTTCTGGTCTTTCGTGAATTTCTCTTCGCTGGCGCGAAACTGAGCCAGCAAATTGTCGACACGCCCGCGTAACCCATCATTCATGAGGCCGGTCGCACCGGAGGCGATCTCAGCTGATGCGATGATGGAATTGGTATCGAGTAGCCTGTCGGTCATCTCAGTCTCTCTATTGGACTGGCGGGCGTTCGCCATCATCGGGCTTGCTCATTAGTAATTCTGCGGGAAGCCTGCCCTGGGCATTATTCGCCGGGGCATCGATGCACCGCAAATCCGTCACCGCAGTGCGGTCAAAGAGCCCTAAGACATGGGGTCGTTATCCCGCTGTTTTTCGCAAAGAAAATTCGGGCCGCGCCACAGAGATCTTGGTGGTTCGGCCATCAAAGGTGCGCTTTATCGCCGATGCGATGCACGCCAGGCGTTACGTTGATCCATCTCAATTCCCTTCGGCAGGGATTGATGCAGTGTAGTGGTTACTACACAACTCGTTAAACCCGCCGGATGGAGCAGACGACGATGGCAGCAAGCGCATTACAGCCGCTGGAGGACCTTGATCAGCCGGATTTCGACGCGTTTGCGGTCGAAAGGGCAATGCGAGGCAACCATCCGGATCCCTATCCTCTGCTGGAGCGTCTAAGACGGCAAGGTTCCATTCATAAGCTAGAATTGCACGGGCTCTTTAGCGATGAGCCTGACGTCGAAATGAGCCCGCTCAGTCACTACGCTGTCTTGGGCTATGATGCGTGCAACCGGGTGCTCATGGACGGCGAAACGTTTACGAACAAGGAGGCGTTCCAGCACAGCCTCGGGAAATCATTTGGCCGAACCGTAACAGTCATGGACGGGGCGGAGCACGAGCGCTTCCGGAAGGTGCTTCAAAAAGCATTTTTGCCCAAGGTTGTAGCGCGCTGGGGCGACTCTCTGGTCGCGCCTGTCGTTGACCGGTTGATGAGTAAGTTTATCGATCGCGGTGAAGCGGATCTTATTACCGAATACACCCATCATTTTCCATTCCAGATCATTTATTCCATGCTCTTGCTGGACCCGGACCAGGCTGAGCGATTTCATAAGCTAGCGGTTGCGCAGTTGCTGTCTTCCGCGGGTCATCCGCAAGGACCGGAGGCGACCCGGAAATTGGGAACGTTCTTCGCCGCATTACTGGCGCAGCGCCGCGCCAACCCGGGTGATGATCTCGTAAGCCATCTCGCGACGGTCGAGGTTGACGGGCAATATCTGGATGACGACGTGCTTATCGCATTCTTGCGGCAACTTGTTAACGCGGGCGGTGACACGACTTACCGCGCAACTAGCATCTTGTTGACCTGTCTCCTCAATGAACCCGATCTTTATGAGATTGTCAGGCGCGACCGAACACTGTTGCCGCGTGCGATTGAGGAAGCGCTACGATGGGATGGGCCGGTAACCACGACCTTCCGGTACTGCCAGAAAGACACGGAGATAGACGGCGTTCTTATCCCAGAAGGGTCGATCGTCGATGTTTGCCTGGGGTCAGCAAACCGCGATCCGACTAAATTTGAAAACCCCAATAAGTTTGACATCAACCGCGAACGCACTGTGCGCCATTTGTCTTTTGCTGGCGGCCCTCACATTTGTGTCGGCCAGCACTTGGCGCGAGTTGAGATGACTCGCGCGATGGAGGCGATTCTTGATAATTTGAATAATCTTCGTTTGGATCCGGACATGCCGCCGCCGCAAATCATCGGCTACGTGTTGCGCAGCCCTGAACACCTATATGTCAAGTTTGATAAGGCGTGAGTTGAATGAAGCAATGGATGTGCATGAACTGCGGTTATACTTACGATCCCGAAGCGGGCGACGCAACACAAGGTATTGAGCCAGGGACTGCATGGGAAGATCTCCCAGATGATTGGATCTGTCCGCACTGCGCAGCTAATAAAGAAAGCTTTGAGTTGGAAGAAGATTGATTGGTCGCCTGAGCATGCACCTATGAGAGTTCAATTAATCTAGTTTGCACAGATTCTCCTGGGATCAGGAGCGAATGCTCATACCAACACCTTTGATCCTGATGAATTCCTCAAGACCGGCTTTGCCGCCCTCACGGCCAAACCCTGAAATACCGAGGCCGCCAAATGGCGAGTTTGCATGATAGGCGGGGCCCGCTTCATTCACGTAAACAGTCCCCGCTTCGAGGCGGCGCACCATGCGTTGCGCAACATTCAAGTCGTTTGTCTGAACATAAGCCGAAAGCCCGTACTCCGTCGCATTCGCCAGTTCGACGGCTTCGTCCTCCGTCTTGAACTTGAAGGCGCATAATACGGGGCCGAAGACTTCCTTTTGGGCGATCGCGGAATGAGGATCAGCGTTTGAAATCAGCGTAGGCGTGATGAAATTGCCGTCGCCCTCCATAGCCTCGCCACCGGACAGAAACTCGCCAACCTGGTTCTCGCGCGCTTCATCGATCATGCTCTGGACGCGCTGACGCGCCGCTGCATTGACCATAGGGCCGACGATCACCTGTTCGTTCATGGGGTCGCCATAGGAAAGGTGTTCGACGACAGCGAGAGCGGTCTCGATGAAGGCATCATAGATGTCTTCATGGATCATAATGCGTGTCGGCAAGGCGCAGCCCTGCCCGCTATTGCTGAAACCGAATCCAACACTGTACGCAGCGACGGAAGCGACATCGATGTCGGGGAAAACGACATTTGCGGATTTGCCGCCTAATTCGAAAACAAGCGGCTTCAACGTATCTGCAGCAGAGCGCATAATGGCGCGCGCCCCGACTGGTCCGCCCGTAAAAGAAATTTTATCCACGTCCGGGTGGCGAACCAATGCCTCTCCGGCCGATACGCCGCCGGGAACAACGTTGATTACACCCGCCGGCACGCCCGCCTCCAAAGCAAGTTCGGTAAAAAGCTGCGCCGAATAAGGAGTGAACTCCGCCGGTTTAATCACCACTGTGTTGCCCGCCGCAAGGCATGGCGGGATTTTCATGGCCAGCGACAGCATCGGCGCATTCCAGGTTATGATATGCGCGACAACGCCGTACGGTTCTGGAACAGTGTATTCAAAATGATCATTCGGCCAGGTGCTAGTCACAAGGCCGTCTATCTTATCTGCCCAGCCGGCATAGTAACGGGTCCAGCCTACAATGCGCGGCCACATGCCAGATGTCATGGTCAGCGCCGGGATGCCATTCTCGACAATGGCTATTTTTCTGAAGCGTTCTTCATGCCGTTCAACGAGGTCCGCCAAACGGTCAAGTATCTGCCGCCGCCGATAAGGCTTCATGTCCCGCCAAACCGGCAGAGCGGCGCGGGCCGCCGCGACGGCGTTGACGACATCGGCGGCGCCTGCCAGCGGCACTTGTCCCTGCGCTTGGCCGGTCGTTGTGTTTATATGTTCAAAAGAGCCCTCAGCCCCATGCTCCAGCGCCTTCGCGCCGATCATCAGTTTCGGCTTTGGCAACGATTTGGCGGCTTCAGCATGGGCGGCGGCATCAGGCGGGATGAAATGCATGGAAACTCTCCGACAGCGTCAAAGCCTCTGCAAATTACCGCTCGGATGCCGTAAAGTCGAAGCGAGGGCCGGACGTACGCCCTGTGGCGGAGCATATATCGACTGCGCGATGACGAATTGCTGCGCCGCGGCGGGGGCGGAAGCCTATCGGCATCGCGATTTGCCCGGCGGCCACCTTGAACTTGTCATCGGCATATCGCTCAGTGAAGCGATGTAGGGACTAAGAAAAATTGTGACCGACCAGAATATCGTTGAAAAAGCGCGCGAGATTGCCAGAGACGTCCTTCGTCCAAACGCTGAAGATGTCGATCAGAACGAACGCTATCCGGAAGAGGGGCTTGTAGCCCTGATCGAGACTGGAATTTGCGGCCTGACTGTCCCGAAGCTTTACGGCGGATTGGATGTTGATGCGCGCACGGCAGTTGACGTCGTTGAAACACTCGCCTGGGGCTGTCCCTCGACGGCGGCGTTGATGCTCACCTGGGGCGGCAGCGTTCTTTCCATAGCTGAATACGGAACACCGGCGCAAAAAGAACGGCTCTTGCCAGGGGTTGCGTCGGGCGAAATCGCTCTGAGTTTTGCACTGACGGAAGAGCACTGCGGCTCGGACGCGGCA
>JAUIEG010000765.1 GCA_030428745.1 Alphaproteobacteria bacterium | reverse complement strand
GCCCGTGCGGTGGAGACCATCGCCTGTGACGCAAAACAGGCGGGCAGGACGGTCTATGTCACCGGTCTCAATAACAAGGTGACGGAAGTGCTTGCCGGGCTCAACGCCGATCATTGTTTGCCGGCGAATACGCGTTACCAGACCCGCATCGAGGCGCTGCGCGCCGCCGTTGCGGAAGTGACGTCTGGAGATGCGGGGGGAGAGCCCGCGGCTGGTGGAGCAGTGCAGCCGGCTTAGGTCAGCGCAGTTTCATTCTAACAGAACCGGCGCCTTTCGGGGCGCCGGTTTTTGTTTGGGCGCAAGCGGCTTTCCGCCAGGTCCTTTGGGCATTATCAATGATGGATGGCCGATGGCGCATCCACTCCGGCGAGACAATTGCCGCCTCACTTCATTGACTGGTTCGCGTCGCGCGGCTGGACGGCGCGGAGCCATCAGCTCGATTGCCTCGCCGCGGACCGGGAGGGGCTTTCCTGGCTTCTGATCGCGCCCACCGGCGGCGGCAAGACACTGGCCGGGTTCCTGCCGAGCCTTGTTGACTTGTCGGAACGCAAGGCGCCGCCAAATGCGAAAGACCCAAATGCGAAAGACAAAGGCCGCCTCCACACGCTTTACATATCGCCGTTGAAGGCGCTTGCCGTCGATGTCGCCCGCAATGTGGGAACGCCGGTCGCCGAAATGGGCCTCGACATTTCCATCGAGACGCGCACCGGCGACACGCCGGCCGCAAGGCGTCAGCGCCAGAAATATCTGCCGCCCGACATTTTGATGACGACGCCGGAAAGCCTTTCCATCCTCATCGCATCGCCGGATGCGCGCGAGTATTTCAAGGGATTGAAGCGCGTCATTCTCGACGAGTTGCATGCGCTGATCGCGAACAAGCGCGGGCATTTATTGTCGCTGGCGCTGGCGCGGCTTCGCGTTTTGGCGCCGGAAGTGCGGTTTTGCGGTCTTTCCGCGACGGTGCCTGACGCCAAACCGCTGATCGATTATCTGACGCCGCAACACCGCGAAGGCGTCAAATCCGCGAAACTCATCCGCGGCAAGGCCGGCGCGAAACCGCAGGTCGATGTTTTAATGTCCGAGGAGCGCATTCCCTGGTCGGGCCATACAGGCCGCCACGCCTTTCAGGAGGTCTATGACAAGATCAAAGACGCGAAGATGACGCTGGTTTTCGTCAATACGCGCTCCCAGGCCGAGATTACCTTCGCCGCGCTGTGGCGCATCAATGACGACAACCTGCCGATTGCACTCCATCATGGCTCCCTCGAAGTGGACCGCCGGCGCAAGGTGGAGGCGGCGATGACGCGGGGAGAGCTGCGCGCGGTGGTGTGCACCTCGACGCTCGATCTCGGCATTGACTGGGGCGATGTGGATCTTGTGATCCAGATGGGCGCGCCCAAAGGCGCCTCGCGCCTGACCCAGCGGATCGGCCGCGCCAATCACCGCATGAACGAGCCGTCGCGCGCGCTGCTCGCCCCGGCGAACCGCATGGAGGTGCTGGAATGTATCGCCGCGAAACAGGCGATAGAGGAGGGCCATCTTGACGGCGACCCGCCGCGCAAGGGAACGCTCGATGTCCTGTCGCAACACATTCTCGGCATGGCCATCGCCGAACCGTTCGACGCCGATGATCTTTTCGCCGAAATCCGCTCGGCGTCGCTTTACGCCGATCTGCCGCGCAAGGATTTCGATGACGCGGTCGAGTTCGTCGCCTGCGGCGGCTATGCGCTGAAGCGCTATGAACGCTATCGCCGCATCGTCAAAAACGCCGAGGGCAAATGGCGCGTGCGCGACAAGCTCGCGGTGCAACAATACAAGA
>JAUIEG010000764.1 GCA_030428745.1 Alphaproteobacteria bacterium | reverse complement strand
TCATGACCCTCAAGCGATAAAACATAGCCGACAAAGCCTTTCGCTTCCTCCCAGTTGATGATGTTTCCGGCGGCGTAGGTGAGGCCCTGAAGCCCGACAAACACGACAAGAATGATTTTCAGATAACGGATCATGTAAGCCCCCTTTGGTCGCCGCCAGACTAGTGTGTTTGCGGGCGCCTGAACAGTGTTGGCCTTCGCAGGCGCAATAGGCTAGAAGCCGCTCCATGGCGGCGAAAAAACCCTTTTGGGAAAAGAAAAAACTCTCCGAGATGACCGGAGAGGAATGGGAATCCCTGTGCGACGGCTGCGGGCGCTGTTGCATCTATGTCTTACACAATGAAGATACGGATGAAGTGTTCGAGACCGATATCGCCTGCAAGCTGTTCGATGTGGCGCGCCGCCGCTGCACCGATTACGCCAATCGCATGAAACAGGTGAGCGATTGCGTGCAGCTGACGCCCGACAATGCGGGCGCTCTGAAATGGATGCCGCCGTCCTGCGCCTATCGCCGCCTCGCGGAAGGCAAGAAACTGCCCACCTGGCACCCTTTGCGCACCGGCGATCCGAACAGCGTGACGCGCGCAAAGATATCCGTGTCGCCGGACCTTGTCTCGGAGAACGATCTTGAGATTACCGACGACCTGCTGGAAAGCCGGATTACAAGGTCGCGGTGACGCGCGTTTTTTCTGTTCTCTACCAGCCCATTCTGACGCCGGCGCGCGCGCCGACATCTGGGGGGATACGGCGAACTGGGAGAAGGGTCACTGGCTCAACGGACGGTTGGGGCGTGCGCCGCTTGGTCTGCTCGTCACGGCGCTTGCCGACGAGGCGGATTTTTCAAGCGTTGAAGCGTCCGGGCTCGACGGCGTCGTCACCGGCTATGCCGTGGATCGCCCCATGTCGGTGCGGGAGATGATCGATCCGCTGGCTGATGTTTATCAGTTCGATATTATCGAGTCCGGCGACGTCTTGCGGTTCCAGCCGCGAATAGCGGCGCCGGTGATGACGCTTGACGCATCCGATCTTGCGGAGCGAAGCGAGGGCGCCTTTACGCTCTCGCTCAAACAGGAAACGGATCTGCCCGCCGCCTTTCGCCTCGGCTTTTTCGATGAGCAGGAGGCCTTCGCCGCCGCCGTCGCCGAAGCGCGCGACCCCGGGGCGCGGCCCCATCGCGAGGCGGGCGCCGACATCGCGGCGGTGATCCCCGCATCGGAGGCCGAGGCGCGGGCGCGCTCCATCCTCGCCGACGCCTGGGTGATGCGCGACGGGTTGGCGTTCTCGCTGCCGCCATCGGCGGCGGCGCTGGAGCCCGGCGACGCGATCATCCTTAGCGATCTTGGCGCCGAGCGGCTTTATCGCGTCACCGAGATAGAAGACGGGTTCGCGCGCGAGGTGTCGCTCGTCCGTGTGGCGCCGGCGGTTTACGACTCGCCGGTCTCGACGGCGTCTTACGCGGCGTCGGGCGACATCATTGTTTACGCGGCGCCCTTGTGGGAGCTGATGGATTTACCGCTGTTCCGCAGCGGCGACGACGCGGCGCGCCCATGGCTTGCGGCTTTTTCCGACCCGTGGCCCGGCGGCGCCGCGCTTTACCGCAGCGCGGGCGAAGGCGCCCCGACGCTTGTGGGGCTCGCGTCATCGCGCGCCGTGATGGGGCGGCTCAAAACTGCGCTGCCTTCCGCCGGGGCGGGGCGGCGCATCTGGCGTGAGTTGGATGTGACGCTTCACTTCGGAACGCTTGTCTCAAAGCCGGAGGAAGATGTGTTCGCCGGCGCCAACGCCTTTGCGGTGAAGGCCGACAATGGTTCATGGGAAATC
>JAUIEG010000763.1 GCA_030428745.1 Alphaproteobacteria bacterium | reverse complement strand
CATGATCCCGTCCTCAACACCCCTTTTCATTCAGCGCCTCGGCAAAAGCTACTGGTTCTAGATCGGGCTGAATAAGCTTCCTGAGCGGCGCCGGGTCAAACCGGCGCCGTTTTTTGCGTCCTTAGGAACGCGCGCGCCGCGTCATTATCTGACAGGCCAATGGCCCGGTCATAGGCGGCGTCAGCGTCATTCTTGCGCCCCAGCCCCCTGAAAATATGAGCGCGCACTGCCCAAAAAGGCTGATAAGTCTGGACCCGGTCTTTTTCGATGCGCTCCAGCACTTTCAGTCCGTCATCAAAACGATCTGCGCTTGCGAGAGCTGCTGCATATCCGATTTCCGCTCCCATTGAAGGAGCGATGCGGACAAGGTTTTCGTAAAGCAGGATGATGTCTTTCTTGACATCGCGGCCGTAAAGTCGCGATGCGGCGTGTGCGGACTGAATGGCGGCTTCCAGTTGAAACCGCCCCATGGCTTTGAGGCGCCACGCCGTCGCCAGCGCCTCTTCGGCGGCGGCGATCATTCGCCGATCCCACAGCGCGGTGTTCTGCGACGATAAAGGAATATAGGCGCCGTCCAGATGACGCGCTTCGCGCCGCGCTTCCGCATGCAGCATCAGCGACAACAACCCCCATGCCTCCGCCTGATCCGGCGCGAGGGAGGTGACAAGTTGCGCCAGAAAAATCGCTTCGTGGGTCAGGTCACCTGTTTGACCGGACCCGTCGACTTCATTCCAGCCAGCGCCGAATGCGGCGTATATAGCGTCCAGCACGGCCGACATGCGTTCCGGCAATTGCTCCAGCGGAGGCTCCACAAAAGAAACTGCGGCGCTCTTGATCTTACGTTTGGCGCGCACCAACCGCGCACCCATGGCTTTGGGTGAGGTCAGAAAAGCCGATGCGATGCGTGCGGCGTCCAGGCCGAGTACGGTTTGCAGCATCAGGGGGGTGCGCACATTTTCCTCGATCGCCGGATGCGCGCAGATGAACATCAACTTCAAGCGTTCATCCGGGAAAGGCGAATTCATATCAGCTTTCGCTTCGGCTTCCTCCGCCGCAAGGACCAATGCGGGCACAGCCTCCACGCGTGTTTTCGCCTTGCGGCCCTGGTCGATCAGCTTGCGGCGCGCGGCGGTGATGATCCAGGCTTCGGGGGAGGTGGGAACGCCTGTTTTGGGCCAGTGCTCGAGAGCTGCCCGGAACGCATCCGACAAGGCGTCTTCCGCGGCGGCAACGTCGCCTGTGCGTGCGCAAAGCCACGCAAGCAGACGGCCATAGGACGCGCGGGCGGTCTCTTCCGCTATCGCCCGCGCGTCACTCATTCCTTAGCCGCCCACATTCAAGACAGGGCGCACTTCGACATAACCGAAACTGGCGCAGGGACAGCGCGCCGCCCAGTCGAGCGCAGCATCAAGATCAGCGGCCTCGATCAGATAATAGCCGCCAAGTGTCTCTTTGCCATCGGCGAAGGGGCCATCCTCGACGCGGCCCTGTCGCGCACGCTTGCCTTGCTTTGAATGCTCAAGTGGATTGCCGTCAACATAGGCGCCGGCTTCACGAAGGGCGTCCGTATAGGCAAAGTAGGAGCCGAGTACGCCGTTGCGTTTTTCGTCCTCCATGGCGGCCCACTCATCTTCATTGTCGTATAGCATCAAGAGATAGTTCATGGTTCGCTCCTATCCGTCCTGGCCGTAATCAGGGATGGCTCGAACATCGACGAAACCGGTTTTCGCCGATGGACATTTCGCCGCCCATTCCACTGCGGTTTCCATGTCCGACGCATCGATCAGGAAGAAACCGCCGAGCTGTTCCTTGGTGTCCGGGAA
>JAUIEG010000762.1 GCA_030428745.1 Alphaproteobacteria bacterium | reverse complement strand
GGCGCTGCTTCCATGGATGGGATATAGCCGCACAGCTTTTCCTTGCAATCCGCCCCTCTTGCATTCCACAGCGGGGGCGTTAGGCAGGCGGCTTCGATTTCTTTAGAGGGCGGCTCTTTCCCCCCAACGGCAAAACTCATGTCCCGCATCAAAGCCCGCTTTGAAAAGCTCAAGGCCGAGAACCGCGCCGCCTTCATCCCCTTCATCATGGCGGGCGATCCCGACGGCCCCCTGTCGCTTGAACTCATGAAAAAGCTGCCGGGCGCGGGCGCCGACCTGATCGAACTCGGGGTCGCCTTCACCGACCCCATGGCCGACGGGCCGGCGATCGCCGCCGCCGGGCAACGCGCCCTCAAATCCGGGCAGACCCTGCGCAAAACCCTTGAAATGGTTCGCTCATTTCGGGCCGGAGACGATGAGACGCCGATCATCCTGATGGGCTATTACAACCCGTTCTACGCCTACGGACCGGACAAATTCGTCGCTGACGCCAAAGCGGCCGGGGTCGACGGCCTGATTATTGTCGACCTGCCGCCGGAAGAAGACGCCGAGCTGTGCCTGCCGGCCCGCGCCGCCGGCCTCGATTTCATCCGCCTCGCGACCCCCACAACCGACGACGAACGCCTGCCCATGGTGGTCCGCAACACCTCAGGTTTTGTCTACTACGTCTCCGTCGCCGGGATTACCGGCAAGGGGACCGGCCAGACAGAAACCGTAAAAGACGCCCTCGACCGGATTCGGGCCGCATCGGACTTGCCAGCGGCGGTTGGTTTCGGCATCAAAACAGGTGAAAAAGCGCGAGAATTCGCAGTCTTCGCAGATGCGGTAGTGGTAGGCTCCGCCCTGGTGGACGAATTTGCTAAAGCCCTTGAAGCGAGCCCCGGCGATGTCGATAATGCTGTTAACGCAGTCTTGAGGCTGGCGCAGGATATATCGGGGGCGATCCGCGCCGCACGCTCTTGAAGCGATCATGGCCCCAATACACGGAACTGTAACAAGGTAACGTAGAAAGCGCTGTCGGATATGAGCTGGCTCTCCAACATTCCTCCGGGCATCAAAAACATCTTTAAGCCCAAGGACGACAATTCTGACACTCTGTGGACCAAATGCCCGGGTTGCGGCGAAATGATTTTCCAGCGCGACCTCGACGCCGCGCATCAGGTCTGCCCGTCTTGCGATCATCATCTGGCGATTGGCCCTGAAGAACGTCTGACGCTGCTGTTTGACGACGGCGCTTTTGATGAGATCGACCTGCCGGAACCGGTCACCGATCCTTTGAAGTTTCGCGACGAAAAGAAATATGTCGACCGGCTGAAAGAAAACCGCCGCAAAACCGGCCAGCCGGACGCCATGCGCGCCGCGCGCGGAACGGTGGACGGCGTCGGCGTTGTCGCCTTGGTGCAAAATTTCAAATTCATGGGCGGGTCCATGGGCATGGCGCTCGGCGAAGCCATGCTGAAAGCCGCCGAAGCCGCCATCGAGCATCGTGCGCCGCTTGTCGTGTTCGCCGCTTCCGGCGGCGCGCGCATGCAGGAAGGCATCCTTTCGCTGATGCAGATGCCGCGCACCACCATCGCCGTGCAGATGGTGAAGGAGGCGGGCCTTCCCTATATAGTCGTGCTGACAAATCCGACCACCGGCGGCGTCACCGCCTCTTACGCCATGCTCGGGGACGTCAATATTGCAGAACCCGGCGCCCTCATCTGTTTCGCGGGCCCGCGCGTCATCGAACAGACCATTCGCGAAAAACTGCCTGAAGGATTCCAGCGTTCGGAATTCCTTCTGGAAAAAGGCATGGTCGATATGGTCGTGTCCCGCGCCGACATGA
>JAUIEG010000057.1 GCA_030428745.1 Alphaproteobacteria bacterium | reverse complement strand
GCCACAATCAAGCTGCCGGGCTAACTGCCGGACAACTCCGTCAGCCTTTGCTTAAACGCCGCATTTCCGCGAAGCCCGCTCGCGCGAACCATAGCAAAGATATGGGCGATCCCGTAGACCACAAGCCCAATCAGCCCGCTGACGACGAACGTCTTTGCGAGTGTTATGAAGCCGTCACTCGAATTCGATGACGCCCAATTCCAAACCATGAACACAATTACCGCCAGCACTGCGAACAAGATGAGAAACGGAAACATCGCCCAGTTCAATGCTGAATCATTTTTGTAGTGTCTTCCAGTATCGTGATTGTAGACGTGGAGAACAGGCGCGTCGTCATCACCGCCGAGCGTGAATACCGTCAGCGTCTGACCAGGCGCGCATTCCACCTCAAAGTTTTTCATCTTGAAGGGATGCGCCTTCCCGTCATCGCCATTGAGCATGAAGCTTTGGTAGCGCGTCAACTTAGTTTCGATCCGGCCGCTGACCGGTGCGGTCGCGCCAGTGCCGCCGACCGTGAGGCCTCCCCCGCTGGAAACCGAGCCTGTCGTCTCTGACTCGGTCCAGGATTGCGCGCTGGCCACCGAACCGGTGACTTCATTTATTTTGTAATTCTTGAAAAGGCTCACGCCTTCGGCGATTTGCTTTGTCACCACAGCCTCCCAAAACACTCAGTGCTCGCAACCTGCAGCCTGCACGGTATTTCCGCTGCGCACCGAACTACATCATATATGAACGTCAGTGTAAAGATGAGGTCTAGAAAGGGCGATGAGCGTGCATTGAGATAATGACGCTTGCTGGTTCGCACCAGCGCACTGAACCGTAATCAGAATGCCTAAATTAAACTAATATCAGTCGCTTAGAGAGTCTGGCGATAATGCCTGCTTTTACATGCAATGCCGGCGTTCAACATGATAAGTCCTCCATCCCGCATTAGGTCAGCTTGCGTCGTTAGTCATCCCAAAATTCTCTTAAAAACCGCTGGACTTCGCAGCCTAGAAGAGCGTTGCTGTCCATGCGCTAACGCGCCGTTTCCCCGCGGCGCGCTTTCCGCCCGACCGTCCCCGGACGCCGGGCTTGTCGCAGTGCGACAACAAAGGAGGCGCATATGGCGCGCAGAGCAGCAGTAAAGATCGCCCGCAAGCCGGCCCAGAAGCCGGCTGCAAAAAAGGGAAAGACCGGCAAACCGTCGAAGCCCGCCCCGTCAAAAAAGACGGCCCGGAAACAATCCGCAGCTCCGGGCAAAGCGGGATCGAAGAAAGACCAGATCCTTGGGCTTCTCAGCCGCAAGGACGGCGCGAGCCTTGCCGAGCTCGCCGACGCAACGGGCTGGCAAGCCCATTCCGTGCGCGGCTTCCTGTCGGGCACAGTCAAAGCGAAGCTCGGCCTTGACTTGACCGTCACGAAAGATGACGCGGGCGAGCGCCGCTATCATGTGAGGGCGCGCTAATGCGCCGGGCTCAAAGCGAAAAAGAGATTCGCAGAGAGGTAGAGGGCCTCGCCGCCCTCTCCTTCCCCGAACTGAAGGAACGCTATCAGGGCCTTACGGGCGAGGCGCCGCCCAGGCGCATCGGACGAAAGCTCCTAATCCTCGCTGTCTCCTATGAGCTTCAGCGCAAACGCCATCGCCGTCTCGCTGCAAAGGTCGACCGCCGCCTTAAGGCGTTTGACGCCAAGCGGGAAACGGCTGGCGGGTCATCTGCGCCGCTCCGGCGCAGCATCAAGCCCGGCGGCCGGCTCCTCCGCGAATGGCGGGGCAAGACTTACGAAGTCTATGTGGCCGATGGCGGCGTCTATTGGAAAGGCGCGCGCTACGCCTCTCTTTCCGCCGTCGCCCATGCCATCACCGGTGCAAGATGGAACGGGCCGCGCTTCTTCGGCCTTCGATCGCCGAAGACACAGCCATGACCAAGCGCTGCGCCATCTATACGCGCAAGTCGACGGAGGAAGGGCTCGAGCAGTCCTTCAACTCCCTCGACGCCCAGCGCGAGGCCTGTGAAGCCTTTATCGCCTCCCAGAAATCAGAACGTTGGCGGCTTCACAAGGCGCGCTATGACGATGGCGGCTATTCGGGCGGCTCCATGGACCGCCCGGCCCTGCAGGCGCTGTTGCGGGACGTCGAGGCCGGGCTCATCGACATCATCGTCGTCTACAAGGTCGACCGCCTCACAAGGTCCCTCGCCGACTTCGCCAAGCTGGTCGAGAAGCTCGACGCCAGGGGCGCATCCTTCGTTTCCGTCACGCAGGCTTTCAACACCTCCACCTCCATGGGGCGGCTGACGCTGAACGTGCTCTTGTCCTTCGCGCAGTTCGAACGAGAAGTGACGGCTGAGCGGATCAAAGACAAGATCGCGGCCTCGCGCAAAAAGGACCTGTGGACCGGCGGGCCGCCGCCGCTCGGCTATGACAATGTGGACAAGAGCCTCGTCGTCAACGAGGCCGAGGCCGCCATCGTCACGGAGATCTACCGCCTCTATCTCGAAACCGGTTGCGTGCGCGCCATCATCCGGATCGCCGCAGAAAAAGGCTGGGTCACCAAAGAGCGCGCCAACGGCAAGGGCGGGCTGCCGCTCACCCGCGGGCCGATCTATCACATCTTGCAGAACCCCATATACGCCGGCCTCCTGCGCAGCGGCGGCGATCTCCATGAAGGCCAGCATCAAGGGATCATCGCCCGCAAAGACTGGGAGGCGGTCCAAGACAAGCGCAATTCGGGCCGTCAATGGTCGGGACCCGTCAAATCAACGACCAGCCTCCTTGCCGGCAAGCTCTTCGTCGACGGCGAACGCCTGACGCCGAGCCATGCCTCGAAATCCGGGCGGCGTTATCGCTACTATATCTCCCGCGCCAACAAGGATGCCGACGGTCAGCGCGTCAGGCTGAAAGCCGGAGACGTGGAGACCGCTGTGATCTCGGCCGTGGGGAAATGGCTCGGTAATCCTCAAGAGGCCGCGTCGCAGATCCTAAAAGAGGGCGTCCAGGCGATGGTCATCCAGGAAGCTGGCCGGCGCCTGGAGCGCCTTCGCGCCGAGATCGACGATGTAGGCCCCACGCAATCCCTTGCGGCCTGGGTCTCAAGAATAGAGCGCATCGACTTGGAGCCGGCGGGCATCAAAATAACGCTCTGCCCGGGGCAGCTCTTTCAGGAGGACGCCCTGCCCAGCATGCTGGAAGACAAGGCAACGATCGAAGCGCCGCTGCAGCTAAAGAAGCGCGGCCACGAGTTGCGGCTCATCCTAGGCGCCTGCGCCGCGCCGCAGCCGCCGGACGCCACCGTCCTCTCCCTCCTCGCCCGTGCTCGTCGCTGGAAGCGCGACTGGTTCGCCGGCGAGCGCGATCTCAAAGACATTCTCATAGCCGAAGGCGTCACGCCGACCAGCTCTACTCGCACGCTGCGGCTCGCCTTCCTCGCGCCGGACATCGTCGAGGCGTTCCTCGCTGGAACGGCGCCGGTTGAGCTCAACGCCGAGAAGCTCAAGCGCCTCTCCGATCTGCCGCCGCTCTGGGAGGAGCAGCGGAAGGTGTTGGGGATGGGGCAAGGGACTGCCACATAAGAGCTGCCGTGTGCTGCCGCTAAATCCTCAATGCAGACATAAATCCGTAAGGTGGGTTAGGGCGAAGCAGTAGTCCACCATCAAAGTCGCAAATTGGAAGCCATCGGATTATGGTGCATTAAGCGAAGCGCAATGCACCAAACTTTGTTGCATAGTTTACGTGTTAACCTCTTTCCTAGAGGCCGTTTCGTTTGAGCCGGCTTTATCTCTTCTGAGCGGCGCTGATCAGCGCCGAATTGTATTCAACGGCGATATTTCTCGCTTGGGTCAGACGCTCCTCCGCTGTCCGCTCGGGATCGCGCAAGGTGACGGCGAACGCCGCCTCCGCGCTTATAGTTTTGTAGTCATAAGTCCCGCCAAAAACGCCGACACCGGACATCACGAACATCGTCACGCTGTCGTCTTTTTCCGCTACAAAGCGATGCTCGCCGGGGCCGAGATCGACGGCCCGGTAGGGGGTCCCCGGATCACCATAGTTCTGCTCAACAAGCTTGCGCAACTCGGCCGAAGACATGGTTGAATTAATTGCTGAATAGGGTGTGCGCACCACGACAATCGATACGCCTTTGCTCTTTTGCTCGCCGTCTCGATAACTGCAACGCGGGTTGAGACTCTCCGGTCCGCTATTGCTGGGCGCCGCCTGAACCTCGCGGACGTTCATAATGTTTTGCGCCACAGCTTCGGTTATCATGCTGCAGGGACTTGGTATCGTCTCGACGTAATACTCCGGACCCTCCGCGTTTTGATCCGATTTTTCACTCGCATTGCTCTGAAGGCTTGATGCATTACTGGCGGCTGCAGATTCACTCTCGCTCTTCGATGATTCACCGCCGCCACAGGCCGCAAGCATTCCAGCGAACGCGATTGCGGCGCAGGATTTGAACATTTCAATTAATTTCAATTGCAACATCATAGTTTTTTGTCTCTCCCAGTGTTGTCAATCCCCGCGCCGCTGACGTCATTTAAAGCAGCGCTTTCTTGATCTTGCCAATGACGACTCACCATCCGTTACTCCGCGACTTCAATCTGTCGCCGCTCGAGCACTTTGGTATTTGCCTGTACATATCGCAATTCATAGACGCCGGGTTCTTCCGGCATCTCCAGGCTGGCCGGGCTACCTTGGCTAGCATAATGAAAATCGTTGTAAGTGTCCGGTGCATCGTCCGGCGTCGTCACTGTGATCAAGTCACCGCGGCCGGCGGGCGGACCGGTAAATGCGATTTCAATCGTTTCGCCGGGGGAAGCTGTTTCCGGCGCCTCAAGCGTCGCCGTCGCCCGCGTCACTGAGATCGGCCGTCGTGCAAGAATTTGGTTCGTATTTTGAACATATCTCAGCTCGTACGCACCATGCTCCAGCGGCATCCGGACTTTCGCCGGGCTGCCTTGACTGACAGATGTGAGTGCTCAACCAGGCGAATGATCTCCAGCTTTTCGGATGCGGGGTACTTCATTCTTGGTCGCCCCCATCCCCGATCATGCTTTTTTTGAGCAGGCGGTTCTCAAGGGTGAGTTCGGCGACAACCTCTTTCAGATCGCTGGCTTCACGGCGCAGATCATTCACCTCTGGCGACGTCGCCTGACGCGCCATCGCCAGCTAACCTCTCTTTACCCGCCTCCAGAAACTCCTTCGACCAGCTATAATAGAGGCTCTGCGCAATGTTCTCGCGGCGGCACAACTCAGCAATCGAATACTCGCCGCGCAATCCCTCCAGAACGATGCGGATCTTCTCTTCTGTCGCATGACGCTTGCGCGTCGCCCGCCGGATGTCTTTGACTGTCTTTTCGGCCGATCCTTCAGGCCCGGATTTGTGTCTCATCTTCGCTCCTCCTTAGAGCTACGATGAACCAAAATCCTCCGCTAACAAAATCCCTCAATCGGTCTCATGAACGCTGACGAGATACATTGTATTCAAATCTGGTTGGATATTTTTCAGTCGCCGAGGCCTCAGACGGCTTCGCATAATTGCAGCTCGAGCAGCCAGCTCGACACGCGTTGCTGGAATGCCGGCTTGATCCTTAAGTCGGGTACACCCTTGATTCAGAGTAAGATAGAGTCGATCGCATCCTTTGCTAAGCAAATAGACAATATAAATACCCTCTTCGACCGTCGAGGTCTCAGCAGGATCCAAAATCGCCACCCACGGCGTATGCGTCCAGTCTCCTTTGCCTGCGCTCCCTTGAATGAGATAGTTTGGAGCGACTTTGCCCATGGTCTTACGGATAGCATCAGGAACTGTCTCCGTGACGTGGGCCGCCGCTGGCGCACCAGCAAATGACCCATCTCGCCACTGAGGGTTTGTGGGGTAAGACTCCATCCATTCGATCAATTCATCGCGCTTACACGGATGCCATATTCGACAATGATTTGTACAAATACTGAATAGCTACGCAAACGCTACGATTGAACAAGATTCGTGTTCGGCGGTAATTGTTCATTTGCCTCCACTCGCATAGCCGGCCACTCGATGAACCCATGCCCAAATCACACTTAGATAAAACCGTGCATCTTGCATTACGGCACTAAATGCGGGCTGAATTGAGAGAAAATTAGCCGCCAACCGAATAAGTTGTCCAAATTCGCGGTGAGAGACTTCTGCCGGAATCCGGTCATTTGCGCGCTCATGGAGATAAAATCTCCACGAATTAGGAGGCACGCGCCCGCCGAAGCCGCGGAGCGCCGGGCTTTCGCACGAGGCCTGAATATGTCGCCGAATTGGAGAGACTGAATGGTGGGCGGTGACGGGTTCGAACCGCCGACCCTCTCGGTGTAAACGAGATGCTCTACCAGCTGAGCTAACCGCCCTTCCCGGTTCGCACGAGACCATGCGTGCGCGCGGGGCGCTCCTCCTAGCGTGGAGTGTGTCCGGGATCAATCGCCATGACGCAGAAACCTCCCAAAACAAAACGCCGGCGAAGCCCTGCCCCGCCGGCGTTTTGAAATCAGTTTCTGAAGACGGGCCCTAGTTGAGCGCGTCTTTGAGGCCCTTGCCGGCCGAGAATTTCGGCTGGATCGACGCCGGGATCTGGATCGTCTCACCCGTGCGCGGATTGCGGCCTTCACGGGCCTTGCGCTGGGCGGCCGAGAAGGTGCCGAAGCCTACGAGGCGGACATCATCGCCAGCCTTGAGGGCGTTAGTGATGGCGTCAAAGACCGCATCCACCGCTTTTCCGGCTTCCGCTTTGCTCATGTCCGCCATGTCGGCGACACGATCGATAAATTCGTTTTTGTTCATTCCTCCGGCCTTTCCATTGTTTCGGGAGTTGAAAACTGTCGACCTGCGAGGGTTTTACTCGCCGTCACGAGGCCAAAGCCAAGGAAAAATGGCGTAAAATAAGGCTTTCCTTTCCCCATGCGGGTTAAGCCTATGATTTTGCTCCATTATTCATTTATTGCTTTTTCGTTCGCAAAAGCGAAAAAGCCCGGAAAACAAGGGTTTCCAAAGAAAAACCGCCCCCAAAAGGGGGCGGCCGATTCGTTTTGAAGGCGGAAAGCGCCGCTTAGAGCGCCGTGCGAAAAAGTGGAACCGGTTTTTCGCACAACCGGCGCGACCATAAATTCGACCTGTGGCCGCTGCCGTTTAGTCCACCAATCGCTAGTGGGTGACGACGGAGGCGCCGTCGCCGGCCTCTGAACCCGGCGCGGGCTCCACCGGTTCGGTCCATTCGATGGGCGTGAGCTTTTGCGTCAGGGCGTGAGCCAGCACCTCATCCACCGTCGAGACAGGGATGATTTTCAGGCCCTCCTTCACATTATCCGGAATGTCGGCGAGGTCTTTCTCGTTCTCTTCGGGAATGAGCACGGTTTTGACCCCGGCCCGCAACGCCGCGAGGAGCTTTTCCTTCAGACCGCCAATAGCGAGCACACGGCCGCGCAGGGAGATTTCGCCGGTCATGGCGATATCTTTATGGACCGGCACGCCCGTGAGCACCGAAACGATAGCGGTCGCCATAGCGACGCCCGCGGAAGGGCCGTCTTTCGGCGTCGCGCCCTCGGGCACATGGATGTGAATGTCGGTCTTGTCGAAGACCGGCGGCTCAATGCCGAAGGCGGTCGCCCGGCTGCGCACATAAGACGACGCCGCAGAGACGGATTCCTTCATCACTTCCTTCAAATTGCCCGTCGGGGTCATCTTGCCCTTGCCCGGCATTTTGACGCCTTCGATCGTGAGAATTTCACCACCGACGCTTGTCCAGGCGAGGCCCGTGACGACGCCGATCTGATCTTCGCGGTCGATCTCGCCATGGCGATATTTTTGAACGCCGGCATAGTCGCCGAGATTATCCTCGGTGACCGCAACGCTTTCCGCCGCGCCGGTTTCAAGATCGCGCACCGCCTTGCGCACGAGCTTGGACAGTTCGCGCTCAAGGTTCCTGACGCCCGCTTCGCGGGTGTAAAGACGGATCAAAGCCATGAGACCTTCATCATCGATGGACCATTCGTCTTCCTTCAATCCATGATTTTCCAGGAGCTTAGGAATCAAATGCCGGCGCGCAATCTGCAGCTTCTCATCTTCCGTGTATCCCGGAATGCGGATGATCTCCATCCGGTCCAGAAGCGGCTGCGGCATGTTGAGCGAGTTCGCCGTCGTAATGAACATCACGTCGGAGAGGTCGTAATCGACTTCGAGATAGTGATCTGAAAAGGTCGAGTTCTGCTCGGGATCGAGCACTTCCAGAAGCGCCGACGCAGGGTCGCCGCGGAAGTCCTGGCCCATCTTGTCGATCTCATCCAGAAGGAAGAGCGGATTCGATTTCTTCGCCTTCTTCATGGACTGAATGATCTTGCCCGGCATGGAGCCGATATAGGTGCGGCGGTGACCGCGGATTTCCGCTTCGTCGCGCACACCGCCCAGCGACACGCGCACAAATTCGCGGCCTGTGGCTTCGGCGATCGACTTGCCGAGCGAGGTCTTGCCGACGCCCGGCGGACCGACGAGACAAAGGATCGGACCTTTGAGCTTGTTCATCCGCTTTTGCACGGCGAGATATTCGACAATCCGCTCTTTGACCTTCTCCAAGCCGTAGTGATCGGTGTCGAGCACTTCCTCCGCCTTGGCGAGATCGGTTTTCACCTTCGACCGGTTGTTCCAGGGGATCGAGGTCAGCCAATCGAGATAATTGCGAACGACCGTCGATTCCGCCGACATCGGCGACATCTGGCGCAGCTTTTTCAGCTCCGCCTCAGCCTTGGTTTTGGCTTCTTTCGACAGCTTGGTTTTCTTGATCTTGTCTTCGATCTCGGAAAGTTCGTCGCGGCCGTCATCGGTCTCGCCAAGTTCTTTCTGGATCGCTTTCATCTGTTCGTTGAGATAATATTCGCGTTGCGTCTTCTCCATCTGGCGTTTGACGCGATTGCGGATTTTCTTCTCAACCTG
Organism: Alphaproteobacteria bacterium; assembly: GCA_030428745.1. Taxonomy (GTDB): domain Bacteria; phylum Pseudomonadota; class Alphaproteobacteria; order Caulobacterales; family Parvularculaceae; genus Hyphococcus. Next base: position 1,003 of record JAUIEG010000057.1, on the reverse strand, counting down.
AAGGACGCTCATCTCGCCTTCCATAAAGGCGTAGACGCGTTCCAGCCGCTCAGCGACGCCGGCGATCTCCAGCAATTCCTGCTTCTCGTTGATCTTGATGTTGAGATGCGACGCGACCGTATCGGCAAGCTTTGCATAATCATCGATCTGGCTGATCGATACGATGACTTCCGGCGGCACGCGCTTGTTGAGTTTCACATAAGACTCAAACTGCGCAACGACAGAGCGGGACAGCGCTTCGAGCTCCGCCTCCTCACTCTCGCCTTCTTCAAGATAGGCGGCTTCCGCCTCGAAATATTCATCGGTGCGGACATAATTTTGTATGGTGGCGCGCGCTTCGCCCTCAACCAGCACTTTCACCGTGCCGTCCGGGAGTTTCAAAAGCTGCATCACCGATGCGACGACCCCGACATCGTAAATGTCTTCAATTTCCGGATCGTCGTCGCTGGCGTCTTTTTGCGCCACAAGCAGAATCTTCTTGTCGTTCTGCATGACGTTTTCGAGCGCCGTCACGGATTTCTCGCGCCCCACAAACAGGGGGACAATCATGCCTGGAAACACGACAATGTCGCGTAGCGGCAGTACGGGATATGTTACGGTATCGCTCATTCATCACTCCTTGAAGGCGCGCCTGACATGGTAGCACACGCCGGATTTTTTCGCGCCCATATCAACATTGGGCGGCGGTTCGCCTTTTTGCGCAACGCTTGATAAAAGCCGCCGCGCCTCACACCGAAATCGCCTTTTGCATGGAAGAATGCGGATGGCCGGTGAAAAAGGCTCCTCGCCACCATAAGACAACGGCCGCGAATACGCAGTTAATGTGGCGGTCTTTGAGGTAATTTCAAGTCGGCTGGAACGCTCTGTTTTTCCTCAAATAACATGGAAAACGCCGCCCCTTGATGGGGGCGGCGCTCAAATTTTACCCAGACGGCTGAGCCTTAGGCGCTCGCATCCGCCTCCATCGCTTCCTTATCGCGATCGGCGTAAATGTAGAGCGGCG
>JAUIEG010000761.1 GCA_030428745.1 Alphaproteobacteria bacterium | reverse complement strand
CGGGGCTGTCCTGATGAGTGGGGCCGAGCGATTGCACAAAGCCGAAGGCTTTATCTTCGACATGGACGGCACGCTGGTGCTGGGCGACAAGGCGAGCGCGGGCCATGTGGCGCTGCCCGGCGCTGTTGAAACGCTTGAGCTTTTGCGCGAACACGGCGTTCCGTTTCAGGTGTTCACCAACGGTACGGCGAGGACGCCCGATTGGTATGCGACCTCCATGCGCAAGGCTGGGCTTGATGTGCGCGACGAAGAATTCATGACGCCATCGACCTCCGCCGCGCATTATCTGAAAGAGAAAGGCGTCGGGCGCATTCTCGTTCTCGGCAAGGAGCCGGTGTGGAAGCCGCTCGCCGACCTTGGCCTTGATGTCGTGGAAGCGCCCGGCGACGGCGGACCCTATGACGCGATCTATGTGGGCTGGTTCCGCGAATTCACTTTTCCCGATCTGGAAGCAGCGGTGCACGCGATCTGGGCGGGCGCACAATTGACTACAGCATCCGACGTGCCGTTCTTCGCGGCCGCCGGCGCGGAAAAACGCGGCATTGGCACCAGCTTCGCGATCAACGCTATGCTGAAGGCGCTGACGGGCGCTGACGCCCATGTCCTCGGCAAACCATCTGTTGATGCGCTGAACGTTGCCAAAGCGCGCATGAAGCTTTCTCGCAACGCGAATGTTGTGGTCGTGGGCGATGACCCGCAGCTTGAGGCGCGCATGGCCAATGAGGGCGGCGCTTTCTCGGTGGGTGTGACGACCGGCATTTACGACGAAGCGGCGTTCAAATCGCGTGAAGACCCGGCGGAGCGGCCGGAACTCCTGCTTTCCGGGATCGACAAGCTCGCGGCGCTGCTTCGCGAAGGGGCGTGAAACCTTTCCCGCTAGGCTGTCCTTTGGGCCCGGAATTGGCTTAAAACAGCGGCGTGCGTCAAAGGAGTCTCTCGTGATCGACCTCAACAAGATCAAAGCCATCGATATTCACACCCATGCGGAGGTGTCGTGCAACGACCCCGAAGACCCGATCATGGGCAAGTTTCTCGATGCGGCGAGTGTTTACTTCAAGGCGGACCGCAAGCGCCCGACCATCCCTGAGACGATCGAATATTACCGCGAACAACAGATCGCCTTTGTGATGTTCACGGTCGATATGGAGTCCGGCACCGGCATCAAGCGCATCCGCAACGAAGAAGTCGCGCAGTTCGCCATCGACAATGACGACATCATGATGGCGTTTGCCTCCATTGATCCGCACAAATCGAAATTCGGCGCCATTGAGGCGCGCAGAATGATCGAGGATTATGGCGTTAAGGGATTCAAATTCCATCCGCCGATTCAGAATTTCCATCCCAATGATCCCATGGCCTGGCCGATCTATGAAGTGATCGCCGAATATGGTCTCCCGGCGATCTTCCATACGGGCCATTCGGGCATGGGCACCGGCATGAAAGGCGGCGGCGGCATTCGCCTTAAATACGGCCAGCCGATGATGGTGGATGACGTGGCGGTCGATTTCCCCGACATGAAAATCATCCTTGCGCATCCTTCATGGCCTTGGACCGATGAGTCCTTGTCCATGGCGCTGCACAAGGAGAATGTTTACATCGACCTTTCCGGCTGGTCGCCGAAATATTTCCCAAAACAGGTGATCGCCGACGCCAATTCGCGCCTGAAACATAAAATGCTGTTCGGCTCTGACTTCCCGCTGATCAAACCGGACAAATGGATGGAGGCGGCGCAGACCGCCGGCTTCCGCGAGGAAGTGATGCCGCTCATCATGAAAGAAAATGCGGCCAAGTTGTTGGGGCTGAAATGAACGGCGTTAACCTGACAGAAAAGC
>JAUIEG010000760.1 GCA_030428745.1 Alphaproteobacteria bacterium | reverse complement strand
GATCGCGACGGATTCGATCATGCGTTTTCCGTCGTCGAAAAACACCGGCGTCTTGCCGAGCGGATTTAGCTTTAAATAGTCCGGCTCTTTCAGTTTCGCGCGATCAAAAACCCGTGTTTCGATCACGGCGTCCAGCCCAAATTCGTAAAGCGCCCAAGCCACGCGCAGGCTCCGGGTCATGGGAAAATGTATAAGTTTCAAGGCCATAGGGTCCTCCATGGGCGTGAGCATAAGCGCCGGGCGGACAGAAGCAAGCGCGGCGCGCAGCGCACAGGTGAAGCGAATGCGGCAACAGGTCCCTGCCGTCATAGCTATCAAGCCGTGCGGCATGCTCCTATAGGGTTGGCCACGCAATGGAGTTTCCGGATGGAACTTGACGCGTTGATCCTGTCGCGGCTGCAATTTGCTTTTGTCGTCGCGTTTCACATCATGTTTCCCGCTTTCACGATCGGGCTCGCATCCTTTCTGGCGGTGTGCGAAGCGCTTTGGCTGAAAACAAAGCGCGACGTTTTCCTGAAACTTTATCTGCACTGGGTGAAAATCTTCGCGCTCGCCTTCGCCATGGGTGTCGTGTCCGGCGTGGTCATGAGTTACCAGTTCGGCACCAACTGGTCGGTCTTCTCCGACAAGGCCGGGTCCGTCATTGGTCCTTTGCTTGGTTATGAAGTGCTGACAGCGTTTTTTCTCGAGGCGACGTTTCTCGGCGTCATGCTGTTTGGCTGGAAACGGGTCGGTCGTCGGCTTCATTTCATCGCCACCTGCGCGGTCGCGATCGGCACGACAATTTCCGCCTTCTGGATCCTTTCCGCCAATAGCTGGATGCAGACCCCGGCAGGCTACGCCATTGACCCGGAAGGGAAATTTTACGCAACCGACTGGCTTGAGGTGATCTTCAACCCGAGCTTTCCATCGCGCTTCGTTCACATGATGCTCGCCGCTTATATCACCACCGCGGCGGTGGTGATGGCCGCCGGCGCCATCCAGGTGTTGCGCGGACGCGTGGCGCAGGCGACGCGTTATCAGATGCGCATGGCTGCCGGCACGCTCGCCCTCTTGATGCCGCTGCAAATCTGGGCCGGCCACTGGTCCGGCGAAGTGGCGCATGAACACCAGCCGGCGAAAGTCGCCGCCATGGAAGGCTGGTGGGAGAGCGCCGACCGGCAACCAACCATCCTTTTCGGCCTGCCCGACGAGGAAGCGGAGAAGACCCGCGCCGCTGTCATGATCCCCAATACCAGCGATTATCTTTTCTCCGGCGAGCGGCCCCTGCATGGCCTCAAACACTTTGCAAAAGAAGACCGGCCCCCGGTTTTCATTACGTTCTGGGCGTTCCGCATCATGGTCGGGGCGGGGCTCGCCATGCTCGCTATCGGCTGGTGGGGGTTATGGCTCTGGCGCAAGGACCGCATTCAACGTCCGGGCCTTTTTCACTGGCTCGCGGTTCCCGGCGGGGCGCTGGGTTTCATCGCCGTCATCTCCGGGTGGGTCACGGCGGAGGTTGGCCGTCAGCCTTACACCGTATACGGAATGTTGCGCACGGAAGACAGCGTCGCGCCAATCGCCGCCGGGCAGGTCGGGGCGACGCTCCTTGTTTTCATGGTCGTCTACGCCATCGTTTTCACCGCAGGGGTCGTTTATATGGGCCGCATCGCCACTCGCGGCTTTGACGATGAACCCGCCGGCTCGCCAGAAGAAGAACGCCGCGCGCCAGGCTCGCCCTTGGGCGCTGTCGATGAGCCCGCCAAGACCACAGAAGACGAGGGGTAGGAGGGCGCGATATGGATTTGCCGCTGATCTGGGCCGGGCTCATCGCCGTCGCCGTGATGCTTTACGTGC
>JAUIEG010000759.1 GCA_030428745.1 Alphaproteobacteria bacterium | reverse complement strand
AGGAGGCGATTGAGGCGTTATACGGGCCGTACCGCTGGGGCCGGTATGACCAGATTGTCCTGCCGCCGAGCTTTCCGTTCGGGGGGATGGAGAACCCGCGGCTTTCTTTCATGACGCCGACGCTCATCGCCGGCGACAAGAGCCTCACCAATGTGGTCGCCCACGAGCTGGCGCACTCATGGTCGGGCAACCTCGTCACGAACTCCACCTGGCGTGACGCCTGGCTCAATGAGGGCTTCACGAGCTATGTGGAGAACCGCACCATGGAAGCGCTCTATGGCGAAGAACGGGCGACAATGGAGCGCTCCCTCGACAAAAAATCATTGATGGAAGATGTCGCCGCGGCGACGCGCCCGGAACTGACGGCGCTCAAGATGCCGGCCGATCTCGGCCATCCGGACGATGCGTTTTCTGACGTTTCTTACGCCGGCGGCATGTTTTTCCTGAAATTTCTTGAAACGCGCTTTGGCCGCGAAACTTTCGATGCGTTTCTGAAAGATTATTTCGACCATTTCGCTTTCCAGTCGATCACGACGGAAGACTTCCTTACCTATTTCGAAGATAATCTGTGGGCGGATCATCCTGACGCCGTCAGCCAAGCGGAAATCAACGCCTGGGTCTATGAGCCGGGTTTTCCCGACACGATCGAAGATCCGCAGTCTGACGCCTTCGACAAAGTGACCGCGCAGATGAATGCGTGGCTTGGCGGCGGCGATGTCGACGGGCTGGAAACGAGCGCCTGGACGACCCATGAATGGCTGCATTTCATTCGCACTCTGCCGGCCAATATATCCGTGGACCAGCTGGCGGCGCTGGATGAGCGCTTTTCGCTCTCAACCGTGCAGAACGCGGAGATCGCCAATGTCTGGTACCAGACCGCGATCAAGGCCGGTTATGAACCCGCCTTCGAACCGCTGGATGCCTTCCTGATGCAGGTCGGACGCGGCAAGTTCATCTACCCGCTTTATCAGACGCTAGTGGATAATGGCCGCCGGGAATGGGCGAGCGCCGTCTATGAGCGGGCGCGGGCCGGGTATCACCCCATCGCCCTGCGCCGGATCGACGCCATCTTCGCCGGGTGACTACTGCGTGGCGCCTGACGTGTTGGTTGATGGGCCGCGCAGGAGAATCTCCAGCATCGGGCAAACCTCCACATGGCTGTCAAAGACGGCGCCGACGATCAGCGTGTTGTCCCAGACGGCGCCGACAGACGAGGCGTTGATTTCGCCGTTGACGGAGATGAGGACATCCGAGGCGAGGCCGTTGCGCGGGTTGAGGCGAATAATGTGTGACGGCGCGATCGCCTCAGGATCTTTTGCATGTTTGACAAAGTCGAAAATCTTCGAATGACCGGCCACCCAGAGCGCGCCATCCCGTGAAACCTCAATATTGTCGGGCGCAGTGTGAACGCGCAGTTTTTTAATGCGCTTTAAGGCGCCGGTTTCGAGATTGCGTGAAAAAACGACGATGCGGCGCTTTAGCAGCTCTGCAACATAAATGGTGCTTCCGTCAGCGGACTTGTTGACGCCATTGGCGTAGGTGAGGCCGCCGACCACGGAACGGCCTTTAGAGCCATCATAATAAACGACATCAGTGAGCGGCAGCGCGAGATAAGATTCCGCCACTGATAGAGGGCCGCTATCAAAACGCCGGTCATTGGTCGCATAGAATTGGCGTGGCCCCACACCGACAACGTCATTGGGCGAATACATCGCCGGGAAAGAAACGCTGTCGAGATGCGTAAGCTCGCCGACCTCATCCACATCGAAGATTTCGACGATTTCTTCGCCCGTCGTCGGATGATTGATGACGAAAAGCCGCTTGGTTCCGTCGGCGC
>JAUIEG010000758.1 GCA_030428745.1 Alphaproteobacteria bacterium | reverse complement strand
GATTTCTCCGTGGTTTTTTGCGGCGGCCGCGCGTCTTTTGAAGCCGGGCGGGGAACTTCGCGTGGCGTCAGACATTCGTGACTATATCCGCTGGACCCTGATGCATGCGCAAAATGCGAGCGATTTTGAATGGACGGCGCAATGCGCGGCTGACTGGAAGCAGCGCCCGGACGACTGGCCGCAGACGCGCTATGAAGCGAAGTCGTTGCGTGAGGGGCGCACCCCCGCCTATCTCGTCTTTTGTCGCAAATAAGGGCCGTTTACGCGATTTTGACTTGCGGCTTTGGATGGCGCGCAAGCAAATAGCGTCATGACCAATCCCCACATCCGTTTGTTATTGTTATTGGCGGCGCTCGCGCTGCTTTCCGGTTGCGCCAAAATGACCCTCGCCTGGGCCGACCTCAAACCAGCCGGGCCGGCCGCAACGCCGCCTGTGCTCGACGCTTTTGCAGGCGACGCGGCCATAAACACTCCTTCGGATTGGGAGGCGCGTAAGCCGCTTATTCAAGAGGCGCTGGAAGCGGAAGTATACGGCGCCTTTCCGGACGCCTCGTCGACGCGCGTCCTCGATAAGCGGGTGCTGAATGAAAGCGCCTTTGGCGGACGAGGCGTTCTTGAAGAATGGACCTTGTCGGCGACGGCAATCTTTGGCGACCGCGCCGTGGTCACAAAATTGTTCCCCGGCCATGACGGCTTCCTTCTGGAACTTGTCCTGCCTGCACAAGCATCGGAGCCGGTTCCGATCATCCTCATGGAAACGTTCTGCCCGTCATGGGAGGTCATTCCCGATCCGGCTGTCTCGCGCCCGGCGGATGCGCGCGAGATGGGCGGCGGACCTCTGGGCGGGGTCATGACCTATGTGTTCGGGCGCTATATCTGCACGCCGCCTTTTGAGATGATCCTGGAGCGCGGCTATGGCGTCGCGGTCCTTTACCCCAACGCCGTACCGGACCAGCGCAGCGAGGGCCTGGCGGAATTGCGCCGTCTTTCCGCCGGTTATGAGGATGATGAAACCCGCTGGGGCGCCGTCGCCGCCTGGGGCTGGCTGTTTTCAAGGGCGATCGATGCGCTGGAAACGGACCCGCGCATCGACAGCGAACGGATCGCGACCTGGGGGCATTCACGTTACGGCAAGGCGGCGCTTGTCGCCGCCGCGTGGGATAGCCGTGTGGCGGCTGTCGTCGCCCATCAGTCCGGCACCGGCGGCGCCTCGCTCAACCGCGATAAGAAAGGCGAGAGCGTTGGCGATATTACCGGCGGCTATCCGCACTGGTTTGCAAAAAGTTACGCCGCCGCTGCGGGCGAGGAAGAAGAGATGAGCACCGACCAGCATCTTCTGCTGGCCCTTATTGCGCCGCGGCCTGTCCTTCTCGGCAATGCGCGCCGGGATGTGTGGTCCGATCCCAATGGGGCGTTCCGGGCGGCCATGGGCGCCGATCCGGTCTATGAGCTTTTAGGCTCAGACGGTTTGTCGCAGCCCCGCCTCGACGATTGGCGGCCCGATTCCGAAATCGCCTTCTGGTTGCGTCCGGGCACCCATGGCGTTGTCAAAGAAGACTGGCCTGCTTTTCTTGAGTTTCTCGACGCGCAGCTCAAAAACTAACTTTTGACGCACTGTCCTAAGCCTAAAAAACCTTGCCGGAAAAGTTTCCGATTTGGCTTAACCGCCTCGGTTGATGTGATGGACGGCGTGGAGCGGCATGGCTTTGGCGCGCTGATCGATTTTTCACGGGGGCGGCGCTGCGTTTCGGGCCTATGCGCCCCTGCAGATGGGCGGCGTTTACGAGATTCATATTCGCGGCCTGGGGTCATATCCTGTTACACTGGTGCGCCGGTTAAATGG
>JAUIEG010000757.1 GCA_030428745.1 Alphaproteobacteria bacterium | reverse complement strand
ATGTTGCAGGCTGTAAGCCTGAGCGAGGGTCGATAGAAAGCCGCCTCAAATCTTCGTCGGTTAAAATATCGCCGGGGCATTCACCTATTTCACCGTCGTCGCTCTCGGATTCCTCAGGTGCAAGGCCCGCGCCGCGCAGAGCATCGGCGAAAGGTGATTGTGTTGTTGGCGCTTGGCGCACCCCAGTGGCGGTGTCCCAGACGGATTGCTGGTGAACTTCCGGCGCAGAGCCATCTTTCAACCAGCGAACGAGTTCCTCCGCGGAATGGTTATCGGCGTCGTAAAACCATAGACCGTTTTTGGGCGGCATGATCCCAAGCTCATCGGTCAGGATCTTGTTGATGATCCAGTCATGGGCGATGTTGACGAACCACGCATCTCCGGGGTCGGCGCGCGCATGGCTTTGCAAGACGAGGTGCCATAATTCGTGAGCGATGACATAGATCGCTTCCGGCCCCGAAAGAGACAAAAACCAGTCAGGATTGACGAACAGCCGTCCGTCGGCGGTGATGCCCGCGGTCGGCAGGCGCGGCTCAACCAAAATCGTCACGATGTCCGCAAGGTCACCCAGATAGGGCTGAAAATTGCGGACATTGTTCAGCGCCCGTTGCGCGTGCTCTTGCGTCAGTCTCAGATTGTCCGCGCCCGCGTTCATCTGAGGCCCGTCGCTTCGCGCAAGGAGGAGAGCAGGCTTTCGCTTGCGCCAAGCTTGCCCCAGGCGTCAACCAGCCCCACCAGCATGGAAAACCTGACTTCGCTCGGCAAGGTGGAGAGGAAGCCTTCAATCTCTTCGGCGGAAAAGTTGTTCAAGGATCCTTCCGCCGCCAGTTTCCGGATGATGCGGATGACGAACCATTTTCTAGCTGGCTCATCGGGCAGAAGCGATGGATCCCGGATATAGGCTTCGGGCCGCTTAAGATTTTGAATATCTGCTTCCGTGAGTCCGCAGAAAAGGCTGGCGTCGCCTGCGCTGACTTTGCCATAGGCGAGGGCGCGGCGGACCTCGTCCGTTATGAGCCCGGCTTTTTCGGCGAGGTCGAGACTGACGGAGAGCGAGGCCCATGCGCGCGGGGTTGAAAATGGAACCGGCTCAGCCGGCGCCGTGCGCATCAGGGCGTCCGGCACGGCGGCGATGAACGCAATGATCTCCGGGCGGATATTGTTGGCGCGGGCCCAACTGATCCATTCCTCATTGTCGGCGCGGACATGCAAAATCAAAACGCGATTGACGAGCGCTGACGAGATGGTCCGCACCAGCGCGCGATCTTCCGCCCGGTTGCCCGCCGCCACGACCCATGTGCCTTTGGGCAGGTTGAACTCGCCGATGCGCCGCTCCAGCAGCAAGGCGTAAAACGCTTTTTGCACGTCGGGGCTCGCGGCGGGCAATTCATCGAGAAAGAGGCAAAAAGGTTCGTCGCTTTCAGGCAATAAAATCCGCGGCGGGCAAAACACGGACCGGTCGCCGTCGATCTTGGGAACGCCGCTCACATCCTCCGGCGCGATTTGCGTGCCGAGAAGGGAGCGGCATTCAAGGCCTGCATCGGCGGCGGCGCTGCGCACAATATCGGATTTGCCAAGCCCCGGCGACGACAAGAGGAGAACGCTCTCGTCAGCCGCGAGCGCCTTGATGATCTGTCTGGCCTGCGAAAGCGTTACAGTCTCGCTCATGTCATTCCTCTTTTGATTTCCAATCGTCAAAAACTTCCGGCGGGCGATACGTCTTGTCCCACGCATCAATGGCGATCAGTTCGTCGATCGCCGCTCTTTTGGCGGCGCGCAGTTCCTTCAGCGTCCGCGGTTTTGGCGAAAAGCGGCTCCAGTAGAACCAGGCGATAATCAATGGCGCGA
>JAUIEG010000756.1 GCA_030428745.1 Alphaproteobacteria bacterium | reverse complement strand
CGCACACGCCATGGGCCGCAAGGTCACAGCGCACGCCCATGGCGTCAACGGCATCAACGCGGCCTTGCGCGCCGGCGTCGATTCGATCGAACACGGCACATATCTCGACAATGAATCGATTCGCCTCTTCAAACGCAATAACGCCTATCTGGTGCCGACCATCCTCGCCGGGGTCACTGTCGCGGAATGGGCGGCCGACCCTGACTCTTTCCTGTTGCCGCCCCAGCGGGCGAAGGCTGCTGAGGTTGGCCCGAAGATGCTCGATATGGCGAGGCGCGCCCATGAGGGCGGCGTCAAAATCGCTTTCGGCACGGATACCGGCGTTTCCAAGCATGGCGAAAACGCCCGGGAATTTGCGCTGCTGGTTCAGGCCGGCATGACGCCGATGGAAGCGATCCGCGCCGCGACGGTCGCCGGCGCCGACAATCTTGGCAAATCCAACGTGCTCGGATCAATCGCGCCGGGCAAATATGGCGATCTCGTCGCCGTTGAGGGCGATCCTCTCGCCGACATCACCGAACTTGAAGACATCGATTTCGTGATGAAGGAAGGCGTGGCATACAAGACGCCATGACAGGGAACCCCATATCGTCCGCGTTTTGCCGCTCCCTTGAGACGCTAAACCCCGCCACACCAGCATAGCGGCAAAACGATATCCTTACGATCCGGCATGTTTGGCATGTCGAGCGCATTCGGAAACGGCAGCGTCTCGGCTCTTGGCGCTCCCCTGTCACGCCTCAAGAATGTAAATTCAAGGGTGCGCGGGACGACGAAAGATCCAACCGACCAAACCGGGTCGGCGTTATTCGGGTGGATGTGACAGATGTGATGGCTTTCCAGAAGCTTTTGGAAAACTTGCCTAATGGTGCGAAAGCCTTCCCGGTCGAAAAGGCGCTCCATGGCGTGAAATTCTATGATGAGAATACGAAAGCGGCGTAGCACGTCGCGCGGGGTATCGAGGATCACTTCATATTCGGCGCCTTCTATATCCATTTGCAGGATGAGATCGCCATCGCAGGCGTTTTTGCCCACCCAGTTTTCAAGGCGCATATATTTATCGTCGTCGCAAACACCCAGAAACTTTTTTTCGAATGAGATCATTTCATTTGAGACTGGCGCCCGCTCGACAGAATAATCTGCAAGAAATGACCGAATACCCCGAAGCGCCAGAGCGCTTTCAAATGTCGCTACAGTCGAAACGCCCGGCGAAAAGCACGCGTCTATGCCTTCAAGATCGTCCGGCGTGACATAACCGCCGTCAAAATTCCCGCCGATACGAATGAGTGTTTTCCCAACCGCAATCGGGCGCACAAGCTGAAAGAAGGCAGCAAGATCGTCTTCCTGTGTCACTTTCGACAGGAATACGCCCCGCCGTGCAAACCCATTTCGAATTTGGGAAAGTATTGTCATCAGTCCTCAGGGTGCAATCAGCCACGCCAATTTGACGAAAAATACATACATCACAATATAAGTTAGTTAAGTGTCTTGTCAGACATAGTCTAGCGGCAGCTCTGTCGTCTGTTTCAAAACCTCCATGGAAAAAGTGGAGGTGAATTCGGAAAACTCCGCCGCGGCGATCAGGCGTTTATAGACCCGGTCGTAATGCGCCATGTCGGGAACGACGACCTTCATCATGTAATCGACCTCGCCGCTCATCCGGTGCACCTCGACGATCTCGGGGATGCGCCGCACGACATCCGCAAACCGTTTCAGCCAGGCCTCGCTATGCTGGGCGGTTTTCACGGAAATAATCGCCGTCAGGGAGAGATTGAGCGCCGCCGGATCGGCAAGCGCCACCCGCCGCTGGATAACCCCTTCCTCCTCCAGCTTCTTGATCCGCCGCCAGCAGGG
>JAUIEG010000755.1 GCA_030428745.1 Alphaproteobacteria bacterium | reverse complement strand
CGGCGGTTTTCGGCGCCTTGATTCCCATGGAGTAGGAATAAGCGAGAAGGAGCCCCGCCTGTTCGCCCGGCTGGGCGCCCGGGGGCGGCGCAGGCTCGGCGCCGGGGGCATTGGCCGCGCGCGCGGGCGCGCTTTCCGCCCGGTCCATGGTAACAGCGCCCACAGGATAGGGCGCAGCATCATATTCCGGACCGCTGCCGCGGTCACAAGCCGCGAACGCCAGCGCCGCCAACCCCAAAAGAAAAATTTTCCGTCCCGTCATTGTTCGACCCTTTCGTTCGATCCGTTCCCTTCTAGCATAGAAGCAAAAGCGGCGGCTTCAGGGCCGGCAAAGAAAAAGCGCGCCTCGGTTAGGGCGCGCTTTCTGGGTTTCGTGTGACACGAGAGCCGGGAAATTAATCGCGATCGTTGTCAATTGCGTCGGCCGGCCCTCTTGTGTCCGGATCGCCATCATAGGCTTCTTCCAACGGGTCAAATTCGCCGTCATTTTCATTGGCCTCATCGGCGGCGATAGCGCCAGCGCCAGCAGCGGCGCCCAAAAGGCAGCCGGAAAGCGAGGTCGACATCATCATCAGGGCCATCAGGCCTGCAAGTTTTTTCATCTTTGTTCTCCTCTCATGCGCCGCGCAGCAAAAAACGGCTAAAGCCGCGTAGCCCCCGGCGGGTAACGCTCATGGGAGAACCAACAAGCACGCCGCCGCAAAGTTCCGGAAGGTGAACAAACCGCAACAAAAAGCCCGCCCAACAGTCCGTTGGAGCGGGCTTTTCGAAGAAATCTCAGCCGAAACGCCTTATTCGGCGGCGGCTTCCTCAGCGGCTTCTTCCGCAGGCGCTTCGGCGGGCGCATTGGCGGCGGCTTCTTTTTCAGCCTTTTCCGCAGCGCGTTCCTGGGCTTTCTGGCCCGGCTTGCCCTTGTTCGGGTTGTCGCCGTGCTCCCATTTCACGAGATCGTTCACCGCGAAAAAGCGCGCGACGCGATCCGTCGGCTTCGCGCCTTTGGACAGCCAGTATTTGGCGCGTTCGTCATTATACTGAACGCGCTTTTCGTCCGTCTTGGCGAGGAGCGGATTGTAGGTGCCGATCTTTTCAATGAAGCGGCCGTCGCGCGGATTGCGCGAGTCGGCGACGACGATCGAATAGAAAGGGCGTTTCTTTGCGCCGCCCCGGGCCAGTCTGATTTTAAGTGACATCTTCTTTTTCCTTCTTCAGATTCAAAACTTATTTCTTCTTCATTCCCGGCAGACCGCCCATGCCCGGGGGCATGGCGCCTTGCCCAGACAACGCCTTTTCAATGGCGTCGAAATCGAGATCATCTGCTGACGGAGCATTTCCGCCCTTGCCGCCTTTGGCCTGCTCCAGAAGGGCCGCCGCATCGGGGCCGCCACCGCCGCCGAGCATACCGCCCAAACCACCGCCGCCGCCCATGCCGGCCATTTGGGCCGCAAGGCCTTTCATGCCGCCCTTGCCCATCTTCTTCATCATGTCGGCCATCTGCCGATGGGCCTTCAAAAGCTTGTTCACTTCCTGCACGGATGTGCCGGAGCCCGCGGCGACGCGCTTTTTACGTTTGGCGTTCATCAGCGCCGGTTTCTTGCGCTCGGCTTTCGTCATTGAGGAGATGATCGCTTCCTGGCGAACGATTTCCTTGTCGTCGAGACCGCCGGCCTGATCGACCATCTTCTTCATTTTGCCCATGCCGGGCAGCATGCCGAGAATGGCGCCCATACCGCCCATATTGCGCATCTGTTTGAACTGGTCGGCGAGGTCGTTCATGTCGAACTCGCCCTTGGCCATGCGCTTGGCGGCTTTTTCAGCCTTGGCGGCGTCCATTTCCTCGGACGCTTTTTCGAC
>JAUIEG010000754.1 GCA_030428745.1 Alphaproteobacteria bacterium | reverse complement strand
TTCGGCTTCGGAACGCCTATCGGCAGCCATTTTCCGCCGCATCATCCAGCTTATGAGGATTTGACGGGCCGATATCCATATGACCCGGCCGAAGCGAAGCGTCTTCTCGCCGAAGCCGGCTATCCAGATGGTTTCAAAACCACCCTCGCCCTGCCTCCGCCGGCCTATGCGCGCCGCGGCGGCGAGGTCATCGCGGCGCAACTCGAAGCCGTGGGCGTCAAGGTCGACATCCGCAACATCGAATGGGCGCAATGGCTCGATCAGGTTTTCGCCAACAAGAATTACGACCTCACCATCGTCTCACATACAGAGCCGCTCGATATCGATATTTACGCCCGTGACGATTATTATTTTCAGTATCGCAGCGATGCGTTCAACAAGATCATCGCGCAGTTGCGCAGCGAAAACGATCCGGCGCAGCGCGATGCATTATTTCGTAAGGCCCAAAGGATTATCGCAAACGACGCAGTGAATGTTTTCATCGCGTCAGGCCCGAAGATCGCCGTCTGGTCAAAAGACGTAACCGGCGTCTGGGCGAATGCGCCGGTGCAGGCGAATGATTTGACCAGGGCTGATATTATTGGCCAGGCTCCACTCACGTCAGAGGCGCACGGGACAAGCAGTCTTCCGCTGTGGCCCATTTTCGTTTTCGTCGCCGCCGCCTTTGCCCTTGTCGCCATCTTCGCAAAAGCGAGCCCCGCCTATCTCGCCAGCCGCGCGGCGTCCATGACCCTGACGCTGTTCATCGCCTCACTGGTCATCTTCTTTTTAATCGAGATTGCACCCGGCGATCCGGCGGCCTTCATGATGGGGCTTAACGCCGATCCCGCAGCCGTCGAAGCCTTGCGGGAAGAGTTGGGGCTGAACCACTCGCTCGTCACACGCTATGCGCAGTGGATCGGCGGCCTCGCCATGGGCGACTTCGGCGTCAGCTACACTTACCGGACGCCGGTCGCCGAATTGATGGCGGAACGCATTTGGATTTCGTTGCCGCTCGCCCTCCTCGCCTTCGCCATTTCAACGGCGATAGGCATTCCGGCGGGCCTCGCCGCCGCAGCGCGGCGCGAGCAGACAAGCGGCAAATCCATTATTGCAGCGGCGCAAGCCGGCGTCGCCATCCCCAATTTCTGGCTGGCGATTTTGCTGGTGATGGTCTTCGCTGTCACCTTGCGATGGTTTTCCGCCGGCGGGTTTCCGGGCTGGGACGCCGGTTTCTTTCCAGCGCTGAAGGCGCTGTTTCTTCCCGCAATTGCGCTCGCCATCCCGCAAGCGGCCATCCTGACGCAGATCATGAGATCGTCGACCATCGAAACATTGCGCGAAGACTACATCCGCACGGCGCGGGCGAAAGGCCTCACCCGCCGTGAAACCCTGATCGGCCACGCCCTTCGCAATGCGCTCATTCCGGTGCTGACAATTCTCGGCTTGCAGTTTGCGTTTCTGATCGCCGGCGGCGTCATCATCGAAAATGTTTTCTATCTGCCGGGCCTCGGCCGCATGGTGTTTCAGGCGATCGCCCAGCGCGACCTGATTGTCGTTGAAGGCGTTGTCATGGCGCTGGTTTTCACTGTCGTCGCCATCGCCTTTCTCATCGATCTCGCTTACGCCATTGTCGACCCGCGCCTTCATGGAGGCCGGCGATGAGCGCGCTTGTTTCGACTCTGGCCGCGACATTGCGCAACGACAAAAGCCTCGCCGCAGGCGCTAGCATTGTCGCCTTCTTTGTCCTGATGGCGCTTTTCTCCCTTGTCTGGACGCCTCACAATGTCGCCGTCATCAATGCGGATGCGCGCCTTGCGCCGCCGTCTTTCGCCCACATTTTCGGAACCAATCATCTCGGCCGCGATGTTCTGTC
>JAUIEG010000056.1 GCA_030428745.1 Alphaproteobacteria bacterium | reverse complement strand
TCACTGGGCTGTCGCTTGCCTTTGGCGACACGTCGGGCGGGTTCCGCCGCCTCATCCAGATCGTGTTCGGTCTTTCCATCGCCTTCGCCGCAACAAGCTTTTTTCTCGCCTTCTTCTCCTTTGGCGGCGGCGCGCTGATCTGAAAGAACTGACAAGATGCTCGAAGGATATTCCGTTCCCGTTCACCGCAGCTTGACCGAGCCCATCATGATGGCGGGCGCGCCAAGAGGCGTTGCGATCCTCAATGGCACCATCGCCGCCGCTGTAGGTCTGGGGCTGCAGATGTGGATCGCCGGGATCGTCCTCTGGATGATCGGGCAGGCGGCCGCCGTTTACGCCGCCAAGAAAGATCCGAAATTCCTTGAGGTCGGAATCCGGCATCTGAAGCACAAAGGCTATCTCTCATGCTGAACCTCAAGGAATATCAGACGCGGCCGAAACGGCTTGCGGATTATCTTCCCTGGGCGATGACGGCGGCTCCCGGCGTCATCCTCAACAAGGATGGCGGGTTCCAGCGGACCATCTCCTATCGCGGGCCGGACCTCGAAAGCGCCAGCGAAGGCGAGCTTTTATCCTTCACCGCCCGCGTCAACAATGTTCTGAAGCGTTTCGGGTCCGGCTGGGCGCTGTTCTTCGAGGCGTCGCGTATTCCGGCCAATGATTATCCTTCGTCGGACTTTGCCGATCGCGCCGCCTGGCTTGTGGACGAAGAACGCCGCGCGAGTTTCGAGACTGGGTCGGCGCATTTCGAGAGCCGCTATTATCTGACCTTCGCCTGGCTGCCGCCGAGCGACCGGACCCGCCAAGGCGAAGCGTTGTTTCTGACCCGCGACGGTGAAGAGATGCCCGCATCCTGGCGCGATCATCTTGACGTCTTCATCCGCGAGACCGACCGCGCCATTGGGCTTCTATCAGCGCTCATGCCGGAGTGTAGAGCCCTCGACGATTCGGAAACCCTCGAATATTTGCATGGATGCGTTTCAACGAAGCGCCACCCGGTTGCGGCGCCGGAAACGCCCATGTTCCTTGACGGCGTTATCGCCGATCGCGGGCTTACGGGCGGCCTCGCGCCCATGCTGGGCGAGGAACATTTGCGTGTCGTCACGGTCCAGGGCTTTCCGCCGGCGAGCGAGCCGGGATTCCTCGACGCCCTGAACCGGCTCGGGTTTTCCTATCGCTGGACGACTAGATTCATCGCGCTCGACAAAGCCTTGGCTACCAAAGAGATCACCAAATACCGCCGGCAATGGTTCGCGAAGCGCAAATCCATCGCCGCCATCGTCAAGGAGACGCTCTTTAATGAAGAAAGCGTTCTTCTGGACGCCGACGCCGACAACAAAGCGGCGGATGCGGACAGCGCGCTGCAGGAGCTCGGCGCCGACGACATCGCCTTTGGCTATCTTACCGCCAGCGTTGTTGTTTCCGACGTGGATGCGGCGAATGCCGGTGCGAAGGCCAAAGAGATCGAACGAGTTTTGAATGGGCTCGGTTTCGTCACCATCCGCGAAAGCGTCAATGCGGTTGACGCCTGGCTCGGCAGTCTCCCCGGTCATCTCTACGCCAATATCAGACAGCCGCTGGTGCACACGCTAAACCTTGCGCATCTGGCGCCTTTGTCAGCCGTCTGGGCGGGCAACTGCTGGAATGCGCATTTTAACGCGCTGCCGCTGCTTCAGGCGACGACCCATGAGACAACGCCCTTCCGGCTGTCGACCCATCTCGGCGATGTGGGGCACACGCTGATTGTCGGCCCGACCGGGGCGGGGAAGTCCGTGCTGCTGGCGCTGATGGCGTTGCAGTTCCGGCGGTATGAAGGCGCGCAAATTTTCGCTTTCGATAAAGGCAAGTCCATGCGGGCGGGTGTTCTGGCGCTCGGCGGCGCCTTTCATGATCTCGGCAGCGATGAGGTGCTGGCCTTTCAGCCGCTTCGAGACATCGACAGCGATGCGGGACGCGCGCGGGCGCAGAGCTGGCTGCTTGGCGTTCTTATGCAGGAAGGTGTCGCGCTCGATCCCGCGATCAAGGACGCGGTGTGGTCGGCGCTCGGCAATCTCGCCGAAGCGCCTGAGCGGGAGCGCACGCTTACAGGTCTCTCGCTTCTCTTACAGCGGTCGGATCTTCGCGATGCGTTAAAACCTTTCACGATCGACGGCGCCCATGGCGGCTTGTTCGACGCTGACGAAGACACGCTGCAGCTGACCGACGTCCTCGGCTTCGAAATGGAAAGCCTCATGCGCCGGGAAGCGGCGGTAGCCCCGGCGCTTTCCTATCTATTCGACCGGCTCGATGACCGCTTTGACGGCCGCCCCACCATGCTTCTTCTCGATGAAGCCTGGGTGTTCCTCGATCACCCGCTATTCGCCGAACGCTTGCGCGACTGGTTGAAGACCTTGCGCAAGAAGAATGTCTCCGTCGTTTTCGCCACGCAAAGTCTGAGCGACATCCAGTCCTCAGCGATCGCGCCGGCCATTATCGAAAGCTGTCCGTCGCGCATATTCCTCCCCAATGCGCGCGCCAGGGAGGCGGGAATTCGAGGCGCCTATGAATCATTCGGGCTCAATGAGCGCCAGATCGACATCATCGCGACCGCAACGCCAAAGCGGCACTATTATTATCAGTCCGCCATTGGCAACCGGCTTTTCGAGCTTGGCCTCGGTCCCGTCGCGCTCGCGCTTTGCGGCGCGTCGAGCCCGGACGATCAGAAACTGATCACTTCCATCGAAAGCGAAAGTCCGAATGACTTCGCCGCGGCCTTCCTGCGTGCCAAGGGTCTCGCCTGGGCCGCCGATCTCATCACCGACCCTCACAGCAAGAAAAGGAGCGTCTTATGCGCCGCAGAATGAAATCCGCCCTCATGGCGGGGATCGCCTCCATGGGTCTGGCCCTCGCGCCGGTCCAGCAAGCAAATGCCTTTATCGGCTTCGGCGGGATCGTCTACGACCCGTCGAACTATGCGCAAAACCTTCTAACCGCCGCGCGCACGCTGCAGATGATCAACAATCAGGTGAAGCAGCTCACCAATGAAGCACAGATGATCGCCAATCAGGCGAAGAATCTGACGCAACTGCCCTACACGGCGCGTGCAGCGTTGCAATCGCGTCTTTCCGAGATCGATACGCTGATCCAGACCGCGAACTCGATTGCCTATGATGTGGCGACGGTCGATGCGGCCTTCGCATCTCTCTTTCCCGAAGACTATGCGAGTTTTTCGAACGCCGCGATGGGGGCACAAGCGCGCACCCATTGGGAGGAAGCCTCCCGTTCGCTCCATGACGCCATGCGCCTGCAATCGAAAATCGCCGAGACGATCCAGCTCGACATGACGACGCTTGATGAAATCGTTAACGCGAGCGAGACGGCCGTGGGCGACCTTCAGGTGAGCCAGGCCGGCAATCAACTCATGGCCCTCCAGACCAAGCAATCCATGCAGACGGCGGAATTGCTTGCCGTTCAGTATCGCGCCGAGGCCTTGGAACGCGCGCGCCAGCTACAGTCGGAAGAACGCGCGCGCATTCATCGCCAGCGATTCCTTGGCGACGGCGCCGCCTACACGGCCTCATAAGGAAAGGCTCTCCCCCGATGGACGACATCAACGTCATTGATGATTTTACGTCGACATTCTCGACTTACATCGACAGCGGTTTTGGACTGCTGGCGGGCGATGTCGGGTTCCTGACAGCGATCCTCATTGGCATTGATGTCGTCCTCGCCGGGCTTTTCTGGGCCATGAATGGCGAGCAGAATGTGCTCGGCCAGTTCGTCAAGAAGGTGCTCTATGTCGGCGCTTTCGCCTTCATCATTAACAATTTCGCATTGCTCGCGAATATTATCTTTTCGAGCTTTGCAGGCCTCGGCCTTGTCGCCACGGGAACGACGCTCACCGCCGCTGATTTGATGAAGCCGGGCTTCGTCGCGGCAACCGGCTATGACGCGGCCTATCCCTTGCTCGAAGAAGCAAACTCGCTGCTGGGGTTTCCGAGCTTCTTTTCGAACTTCGTGACCATCGCGATTATCCTTCTAGCCTGGATCATCGTGCTCTTTGCTTTCTTCATTCTGGCGATCCAGCTTTTTGTTACTATCATCGAATTCAAGCTGACGACGCTTGCAGGCTTCGTGCTCGTGCCTTTCGCGCTGTGGAACAAGACGTCGTTTCTCGCGGAGCGGGTTCTCGGCAATGTGGTGGCGTCGGGCATCAAGTTGATGGTTCTCGCGATCATCATCGGCATCGGCGCCACGATCTTCGGCACGGTGACGTCGACCTTCACCGCGGGTTCCGTGACCCTGGAGCAGGCCGCCTCAACCATTCTCGGTTCCTTGTCGCTTCTGGCGCTTGGCGTCTTCGGTCCCGGCATTGCGACGGGTCTTGTCTCCGGCGCGCCGCAATTGGGCGCGGGGGCTGCGGTCGCGACGGCTGCCGGCGCAGGCGCTGCTGTTATGGGCGCTGGAGCGTTAGCGGGAGCAGGGGCGAGAGCTGTCGCGACGACTGGAAGGTCAGCCGTGCGCGCCGGCGCCTCCATGGCGGGCGGCGCTAATGCCGCCTGGACCTTGGGCAAGGCTGCATCAGTTCAAGCGGGATGGCGCGGCGCCGCCGCCGGCGCAGGCGGCGTTGCGCAAGGCGCAGTTTCCTCCGCCTGGCAATCGGCGAAGTCTTCTGCGTCGCGCGCTCTCGGCAATCCGGGCGAGGCGTTCGAGGCAGGTTCGCGCGCCGCGTTCACGGCAACCGGCGGCAAAGTCGCCGGTTCCTCTGCGGTGAAGGCGATGGCCCCGGCGAACGCCGCGCCTGATTGGGCGCAAAAGCTTCGCCGCGAGCAGGGTCTCCGCGATGCAGGGCTTACCACCACCCATGTGATTTCTTCAGGCGATCGCGGCGGCAGCGCCGACGCGCCCCGGCTTAGACAGGATGACGAATGATGTTCCGACGCAGCTCAACCCATTATGGCGAAACGCCAAGCCCTGAGACGCCCTATATGCGCGCCCAACAAATGTGGGACGAGCGCATGGGCTCGGCCCGCGTTCAGGCCGCGAACTGGCGTTACGCCGCCTTCGGATCGATGCTGATCGCCTGTGTCTCCTGCGGCGGGCTCATCTGGCAATCCTCGCGGTCAATCGTGACGCCATACATTGTCGAGATCGACGGCGAGGGCGCGGTCCGAAACATCGGTCCTGCAAGCGAAAGCTACAAACCGTCGGACGCTGTCATCGCCCATAGTCTTGCGAATTTCATTCGCGATGTGCGCTCTGTCTCCATCGATCCCGTGATCGTGCGCGAGAACTGGCTCAAGGCCTATGACTACGCCACGGACCGCGGCGCCATGGCCTTGAATGATTACGCCCGCGACAACGATCCCTTCGCCGATGTGGGCCGGCGCAGCATCAATGTGGATGTAACGAGCGTCGTGCGCGCGTCGGATGACAGTTTCGAACTCCGCTGGACGGAAAAAACCTATAATGGCGGCCAGTTCGAGAAACTCGAACGCTTCACCGCGCATCTGACCGTCGTCCTGTCGCCGCCCCGCACCGCGGAAGCGCTCCATAAGAACCCCCTTGGTCTTTATGTCCACGGCATCAACTGGTCGAAAGACCTTTCCTGAGGAAACCCGCCATGAAATCCTATCTGCTTCTTACCGTTCCGCTCGCGCTCATGGGCTGCGAAACCGCTTATCCGGATATTTCGCTCGATGAGGCGGCGCCCATGCGCCCGGCGAAAGTGGTGCGCTTCGATGACGGCGCGCCCGTGCGCGAGATTATCGAGACGTCAACGCCTTATCCCTTGCCGGGTCAGTTAAAACCCATCGAAGAGGGCGAGGCATTGGCGCCATCGCTGAAACCTTTCGAGCGCATCGATACGGCAAATGAGCGCGCCAAGATTGAGCCTGACCTCGACCGGTTCGTCAACGCGGTCCAAATCTATCCCTTCATGCAAGGGGCGCTCTACCGGCTCTATGCAGCGCCGGAGCAGGTGACCGACATTGCGCTCGAACCCGGCGAGCGTCTTAATTCGGTTTCCGCTGGAGATACGGTGCGCTGGGTCGTTGGCGATACGACCAGCGGCGGGTCAAACGGTGAGCAGGTGCATATTCTTGTGAAGCCCATCGCGCCGGGGCTTTCCACCAATCTCGTCATCGCCACCGACAAGCGCGCCTATCACCTCGAAATGCGCTCCTTCCGCGAGACCTATATGGCGGCGATCTCCTGGACTTATCCGCAGGACCAGCTCGTCAAACGCCGGAACGAAGCCGAGCGCGTCAACGAGGCGGCCGAGACCGTCATCGCCGCGTCCGTCGATCCCGATGATCTGAAGTTTCGCTATGAGATCGAAGGCGACCGTCCCCACTGGCGGCCGGTGCGCGCCTTCGACAATGGCCGCCAAGTCTTCATCCAGTTTCCCGAAAACATCGCGCAAGGAGAAGCGCCGCCCTTGTTTGTGCTATCGGGCAAGGGCGAGCCCGAACTCGTCAATTATCGCATGCGAGGAAACTATTATGTGGTGGATCGCCTGTTTGCCGCCGCCGAGCTGCGCCTTGGCCAGAAGCAACAGGACATCGTCCGCATCATCCGCAGCGATCTGAAACGGCGGCCGAAGACATGAGCGCGCTTCCAAAGGAAGAACCGGAAGCGCTTGAATTGCGCGCCAAACCGCGTCCCGTCACACGGCTCAACCGGAATGCATTGATGGTCGCCGCGGGCGGTGCGGCGATCCTCATCTTCGGCGCTATGAGCATTGCGTTGAAGCCGCCGCGCGCAGTCGGGGAGGCGGGCGCCAGGGAACTTTATAATGTGGACACGAAGCCGACCGCGGAAGGCCTCGACGCGCTCCCCAAATCCTATGCCGATGTTAAACCGCAACTGGGCGCGCCCTTGCCTGGCGATCTTGGCGCAGCGCTCTTGCAAGCCGAACAGGCGGTCGCAGCATCCGGGGAGGACGGCTATCTCGCCAGGCCCAACTATGCGGCGCTTTCGGCGACGCCCTTCAGAAACTCGCCCGAAGCCGACGCCGCCCGCGAGGCCGCCTTGCGCGAGGCGCAGATTGCAGCGGAAGCCAGAGAGGCCGGCGTTTTCTTTCAATTGATGTCGAGAGACATCAATGCGTCACGAGGCAATCCATCGCCTTCGACAGCGCAGCCGGTTGAAGCGTTAGCAGGATCGCCTTTTGATTTTGGACTTGGTCCGCAGCCGGTACCCTTCGGCGCTGAGCGCGACCAGGACCCCGGCCGCCAGATCAGGAAACTCGACTTTCTGGAAGGGGGCGCCCAATCCTCAACTGACAATCCTTACGCCATTGAAGATCCCATTACGCCTTTTGAAGTGATGGCGGGCACCGTAATCCCGGCGAGCCTCATCACCGGCGTAAACTCGGATTTGCCTGGAACCGTCATCGCGCAGGTGACGCAGAACGTCTATGACACGGTCACGGGGCAATATCTCTTGATCCCTCAAGGCGCGCGGTTGATCGGCCGCTATGACAGCGTCATCGCTTTCGGTCAGTCGCGGGCGCTCCTCGTTTGGACGCGCATCATCTATCCCGACGGCGCCTCGATCCAGATCGACAATATGCCCGCAAGCGATGTCGCCGGTTACGCGGGGCTAGCCGACAAAGTCGATTTTCATACCTTCCGTCTGCTGAAAGGCATTGTCCTCTCGACGCTGCTTGGCGTCGGCACGGAACTTTCTTTCGATCAGTCCGAAAGCGACATTGTCGAAGCCTTGCGCGAGTCCGCCCAAAATTCTGCAAATCAGGCCGGCCAGAAAATCGTTCAGCGTAATCTCGACATTCAGCCGACGATCAAGATCAGGCCCGGTTGGCCGCTGCGAGTCATCGTCCACAAGGATCTCGTGTTGAGACCCTATAGCGAGAGGAGGGCGGCGCGATGAGTTTAAAGATCGGCGCCATTCCGGACCGCACGCCCGTCAAGGTGACGGCAACCCTGCCGCCGGACGTCCATGAAGCGTTGCAGGACTACGCCGCTATCCATGCCCGGGAATTCGGGCAGGAGGCGCCCGTTGGCGATCTCGCGGCCCTTATGATCGAACATTTTTTGAATTCGGACGCCGCTTTCAAGCGCGCCCGCAAATCTCTTCATCAGTCCAGCAGTAGCAAGGAGTAGATCATGACTGTTATCGGCACATTCAAGAAAACGGACGACGGCTATGCCGGAACCATCCAGACCATGACCATCAATGTCAAAGCCTCCTTCGTATCCAACAACAAGAACGGCAATGACAAAGCGCCCGACTTCAAAATCATCGCCGGTGAGCGCGAGTTAGGCGCCGCCTGGAAGGCTAAGAGAAAAGGCGAGGACGGTAAGGAGTTCCTGCGTGTGGAGCTGGATGATCCTAGTTTCGCGGCGCCGTTGCGAGCGGCTCTGTTTGAAAATGGCGGTGATGCGAGCGCGCTCGTTTGGAATCGTGAACGACGTTAAAAAGCAATTCTGAGGAAGTGCGATATGTCCCTACATTCACACGCTCAAAAGATGCAAAATGAGAACGCGGAGCGGCTAACGAATTCTGAAGCGGCAGAATATCTAGGTCTAAAAATCGCAACGCTAAATAAGTGGCGCGTCTACGGTGACGGCCCCCCGTTTCTCAAAGTTGGTCGACTGATTCAGTATAGGAAATCCGATCTTGACGCCTACCTCAATGAACGATTGATGCGGTCGACGAGCGAGCTACTTGCGCGATAGACGAGGAATTGGTGTGGGCCTGAGGATGACTATCTGGCGTAAGTCCCAATCGTTGCGATATTTCCTCACTTACGCGATCGGCCGCATCGGCTAATACATGGTCCACCTGATGGGCGTAGCGGCTAGTCACGCTGGATAGCCGGTGTCCGAGGAGGCCAGCGATAATCAGCTCGCTATAACCAAGTTCGAAGGCAACGGTCGCATAACTATGCCGGAATACGTGAGGCGTGACCCCATTCACACCCGACTCTTTCATAACCCATGCAAGAAACTTTCTGACTTCAGTGAGTGGCCCATCGTTGACGGGAGAGGGGAAGACCCAGCTGTTTGCCGATGAATAATCCAGCGAATGCAGGTGCTCCAAAGCTCTTCGGCCGCATGGGCGCGATTGCGGGCCGGTCTTTGTGTCAAGCAGATTCAGAGAACGCCCGGCGTCGTCTACTTCGGACCAGGTCAAGTTCAGTATCTCGCCCCTTCGGCAACCTGTGAGCATCATCGCAATTATCGCGTCGCGTAGAACAGGGCTGACGCCTAGCTCTTTCGCCTTTGCTAATGCCGCACCGATCTCCCCATATTCTTTCGCATTAAAAAACCTCGTTCTCTTGCCGTCGGCGGGCTTGTCGATATTCAAACAGGGATTTTCCTCGACATGACCGTATCGAATTGCGAACTTAAATATGGATGACAATAAATTGACCGATTTGGCAGCAACGTGATCGCCGCCTTTGACAATTGATCTGCGGCGTGGCCCTAATTTGACGTCGGCTGCAGTTTTTCCGTCCCGTACGTCGAACATAAATCGTTCAACGTCCCGCCGCTTGAGTTCAGTTACACGCCGCTTGCCGAGAAGAGGCTTGATATGGGCTTCGATGCGCCCTTTATCCACTGCCAGAGTGGACGGTTTCTTTGGGCGGTTTCGATGGAGGATTCGGCCAGCTTCGGCCTCGGCAAAATACCGATCGCATAATTCTGCTACGGTGAGTTCGTTGCGCTCTTTCTTGGCGGATTCGACGGGATCATCCCCCGCCGCGATTTTCCCCATCTCTATCCTTGCAAGCTTTTTCGCGTGTTCGACGGTTATCGATCCGTATCTTCCAATCGTTTTTTTGCGCTGGTCTCCACGACTGTTGCGATATTTCAGTTGGAATGACTTGGAGCCGCTTGGTTTCACACGCACGCCAAACCCAATGAGCTCACTATCCCAAACCGAGTAGTCCTTCCCTTCAATAGGTTCGAGTCCGTCAATGACGCGCTTCGTCAATCTGGCGGTGTTCTTGTCGGTCATTGGACCTCATTCCTTCTTGGCCGGAGGACTCCGGGGTACCAGGAGGGTACCAATAGAAACGAAGTCCGGGACATCTCGGTCAAATTGAGTATGACTCCGAATGCAGGAATAAGTCTATGTTTTTGCTTTCAAAAAGAAGCTAGGGCAAGCTTCGGCAAACTGTGGAAAACTCCGTCAAAATCCCA